>NZ_JBEXPT010000153.1:0-12922 GCF_040612195.1 Streptomyces sp. NPDC006450
CCCTGCCCGGCCCCGGCTGGGCCGACGAGCTGGCCCGCGCCATGGCCGCCACCCTCGCCTCCGGGCGCGGGGCCCTCGCCGTGGTCCCGGACGGACGCACCGCAGCGCGCGTCGACGCGGCGCTCACCGCCCTGCTCGGCGAGGGGCGGCACGCGCTTCTGACCGCCGAGTCCGGGCCGGAGAAGCGCTACCGCCAGTGGCTGGCCGTCAGCCGTGGCTCGGTGCGGGCCGTGGTCGGCACCCGGGCCGCGATGTTCGCTCCTGTACGGGACCTCGGGCTCGTCGCCGTCTGGGACGACGGCGACTCCAGCCACAGCGACGTCCACGCCCCCTTCCCGCACGTGCGGGAGGTACTGGAACTGCGCGCGGTCACCGACGGCTGCGCCTTCCTGGTGGGCAGCACCAGCTGCACGGTGGAGGCCGCGCAGCTCGTCGAGTCCGGCTGGGCCCGCCCGCTGGTCGCCGACCGCGAGACGGTGCGCACGTACGCGCCCCGGATCCGGACCGTCGGCGACGAGCTGCTGGCCAGGGACGGGGCCGCGCGGGCCGCCCGGCTGCCGAGCCTCGCGTGGGAGACCGTACGGGAGGGTCTGAAGACCGGGCCCGTGCTCGTACAGGTGCCCCGGCGCGGCTACGTGCCCCGCCTGGCGTGCGAACGGTGCCGGACACCGGCGCGGTGCACGGTCTGCGCGGGGCCGCTGGAGGCGCCCGACGCGCGTGACCTGCACTGCGGGTGGTGCGGTCGGGCCGAGCCGGCCTGGCACTGCGAGGAGTGCGGATCGTTCCGGCTCCGGGCCCAGGTGGTGGGCGCACGGCGGACCGCCGAGGAGCTGGGGCGGGCCTTCCCGGCCGTCCCCGTACGGACCTCCGGGCGCGACCACATCCTGGACGAGGTGTCGGACCGGCCCGCTCTCGTGGTGTCGACGCCCGGCGCCGAGCCGGTGGCGGCGGGCGCCGGGTACGCGGCGGCGCTGCTGCTGGACGGCTGGGCCATGCTGAGCCGGCCCGACCTGCGGGCGGGCGAGGACGCGCTGCGGCGGTGGATCGCGGCGGCCTCGATGGTACGGGGGGACGGTCAGGTGGTGGTCGTCGCCGAGCCGACGCTGCGGCCGGTCCAGGCGCTGGTGCGGTGGGACCCCGTCGGGCACGCGGTACGGGAGCTCGCGGAGCGGGCGCAGCTCGGGTTCCCGCCGGTTTCCCGGATGGCGGCGGTCGCCGCGGGCAGCGCCGAGGCCGTCGAAGCCTTCCTGGCGGGGGCCGGGCTGCCGCCGGACGCGGAGGTGCTGGGGCCGGTGCCGCTGCCCGGGCTCCGGGGGGAGCCGTCCGCGGGGGAGCGGGCGCTGGTCCGGGTCCCGCCGGGCAGCGGGGCCGCGCTCGCGGCCGCGCTGAAGTCGGCGCAGGTGGCTCGGCTGGCGCGGGGGGTTCCGGCGACGGAGGCGGTCCGGATCCGGATCGATCCGCTGGACATCGGCTGAAGCGTCCTGGGGCTCCGCCCCGTCCTGGGGCTCCGCCGTGGACCCCGGTCCTCGAACGCCGGGCGGCTGACATCGCCCCGCGCATCGAGCGGCGGGGTGCACCGGGCACGGCGGAAGCCCCCGGCGGGGCGGCCCTGGGGGGCGCTCCATCGGGGGCTGGGCCGTCGGGGGTCGGCGTCCCGGCGGCCGCGAGTCAGCCGTTGCGGGGGCCGGGGAAGGCGGCGGAGCGGGACGCGCCCGCCTCCTCGCGCACCGGCTGCGGCGGCACCGAGCGCGCCGCCGGGACGGTGGGCAGGGGCCCCAGGGTCCGGGTCGCCGTGCCCTCGGCCAGCGGCTCCCGCTCGGCGGATTCGGCGCTCTGCGCCCGCCGGGCACCGTAGCGCCGGTGGACGGCCTGCTTGGTGACGCCGAGCGCCGAGCCGACCGCGTCCCACGAGAAGCCGAGCGAGCGGTCGAAGTCCACCGCGGCGGTGACCAGCGTCTCGACGCTGTCCCGCAGTTCCTGCGCGAGGCGGACGGTGGGCGCGGGTGCCCGGCCGTAGACGACGAAACCAGTGGAGGGGCCTGAGCGGCGCGGGCGGTAGACGTTGCCGAGCTGAGCGGTGAGCGTACGCAGAGCATCCACCTGCCGGCGAACCCGCTCGATGTCCCGCACCAGGAGGTGCAGGCTGGCCCGTGCTTGGGCGTCGTGGGTGGCGTGGTCGGCCATGAAGAAGCCTCTCGAACCGGTGCTGAAGAGCGGATAGGGCCGCAGACACCGTTCTGTTTCGCGGCCCGTTTCGGTCAATCTCTCTTGACCAACGCGCTACCCGGTGGGCAGGTCACGCTGTGGGGGCGTGTCGGCATATGCGAGGAGCGCGCGTGTGTGCGTACGCCCCCTCGGGCGGGCGGCCCGACGCAGGTGGGACCGTGGGCGGACAGACCATAGACTGATGTGCTGCTGACAGCCGAGATAGCGAGGTAGACCCCAGTGAAGCTCGTCTTCGCAGGCACCCCCGAGGTCGCCGTGCCCGCCCTGGACGCTCTGATCGCCTCCGGGCGCCACGAGGTCGCCGCCGTCGTCACCCGGCCCGACGCACCGGCCGGCCGGGGCCGTCGCCTCGTCGCCAGCCCCGTCGCCCAGCGCGCCGAGGAAGCCGGCATCGAGGTGCTCAAGCCCGCCCGCCCGCGCGACCCGGACTTCCAGGCCCGGCTGCGCGAGATCGGCCCCGACTGCTGCCCGGTGGTCGCGTACGGCGCGCTGATCCCCAAGGCCGCCCTGGACATCCCCGAGCACGGCTGGGTCAACCTGCACTTCTCGCTGCTGCCCGCGTGGCGCGGCGCGGCCCCCGTGCAGCAGTCGATCATGGCGGGGGACCAGGTCACCGGTGCCTCCACCTTCCGGATCGAGGAGGGGCTGGACACCGGCCCGGTCTTCGGGATCCTCACCGAGGAGATCCGGCCCACCGACACCAGCGGCGACCTGCTGACCCGCCTCGCCTTCGCGGGCTCCGGTCTGCTGGTCGCCACCATGGACGGCATCGAGGACGGCACCCTGCGCGCCGTGGAGCAGCCCGCCGACGGGATCTCGCTCGCCCCGAAGATCACCGTCGAGGACGCCCGGGTCGACTGGTCGGCACCCGCGATGCGCGCCGACCGCCTCGTGCGCGGCTGCACGCCGGCGCCCGGTGCGTGGACGGTCTTCCGGGGGGAGCGGCTCAAGCTGGTCTCGGTCGGGCTGGTCCCGGACCGGACCGACCTGGAGCCCGGCGACCTGAGCGTGGGCAAGAACAACGTCTACGTCGGCACCGGCTCGCACGCCGTGGAGCTGCTCTGGGTGCAGCCGCAGGGCAAGAAGCCGATGAAGGCAGCCGACTGGGCGCGCGGGGTGCGGATCGCTCCTGGTGAGCGTCTGGGTGGCGGGAGTCCGGGTGGCGGGCGCCTGGGTGGCGGGGCCGACGTAGGCTGATTTTCGGCGTTTTTGTTTTTTCGGTTCTTGTCGTTCTTCCCGTAACCCCCGGAGCACCTTTCACGTGAGCGAGCAGCCTCGTAGCAAGCCGGCCAAGACGGCCAAGCCGTACCGCAGGCCCAAGAAGGACCCCGTCCGGATGCTGGCCTTCGAGGTGCTGCGGGCGGTGGACGAGCGTGACGCGTACGCGAACCTCGTCCTGCCGCCGCTGCTGAAGAAGGCCCGCAAGGACGAGACCTTCCAGGCGCGGGACGCGGCACTGGCCACCGAGCTCGTGTACGGGACCCTGCGCCGCCAGGGCACGTACGACGCGGTCATCAAGGCCTGCATCGACCGGCCGCTGCGCGAGGTCGACCCGCCGGTGCTCGACGTGCTCTCGCTCGGCGCGCACCAGCTGCTCGGGACCCGGATCCCCACCCACGCGGCGGTCTCCGCGAGTGTGGAGCTTGCCCGGGTGGTGCTCGGCGACGGGCGGGCGAAGTTCGTCAACGCGGTGCTGCGGAAGATCTCCGCACACGACCTCGAAGGCTGGCTGGAGAAGGTCGCCCCGCCGTACGAGGACGACGCCGAGGAGCACCTCGCGGTCTTCCACTCGCACCCGAGGTGGGTCGTCAGCGCCCTGTGGGACTCGCTGGGCGGCGGCCGCGCCGGGATCGAGGACCTGCTGGAGGCCGACAACGAGCGGCCCGAGGTCACCCTGGTGGCCCGGCCCGGACGGTCCACGGCGGAGGAGCTGCTGGAGGCGGTGGGCGAGGACTCGGCGCTGCCCGGGCGCTGGTCCCCGTACGCGGTCAGGATGGCCGAGGGCGGCGAACCCGGCGCACTGGAGGCGGTGCGCGACGGCCGCGCCGGTGTCCAGGACGAAGGCAGCCAGCTCGTGGCCATGGCCCTGGCGGCCGTCCCGGTCGAGGGCCGCGACGAGCGCTGGCTGGACGGCTGCGCCGGCCCGGGCGGCAAGGCGGCGCTGCTCGCGGCGCTCGCCGCCCAGCGCGGTGCGTTCCTGCTGGCCTCCGAGAAGCAGCCCCACCGGGCCCGGCTGGTCGAGCGGGCGCTCGCCGGCAACCCCGGCCCGTACCAGGTCATCACGGCCGACGGGACCCGTCCGCCGTGGCTCCCCGGCTCCTTCGACCGCGTCCTGATGGACGTGCCCTGCTCGGGCCTCGGCGCGCTGCGCCGCCGCCCGGAGGCGCGCTGGCGGCGCCGGCCGGAGGACCTGGAGAGCTTCGCGCCGCTCCAGCGCGGGCTGCTGCGCGAGGCGCTGTCGGCCGTCCGGGTGGGCGGCGTCGTGGGCTACGCGACGTGCTCGCCGCACCTGGCGGAGACCCGGGTGGTCGTGGAGGACGTACTGAAGGGACGCGGCGCGGGCGCGGCCCCGATCTCGGCGGAACTGATCGACGCCCGCCCGTACATGCAGGAGGTCCCGGCACTGGGCGACGGCCCGGACGTACAGCTGTGGCCGCACTTGCACGGGACGGACGCGATGTATCTGGCGCTGATCCGGAGGACCGGGTAGGTCTGCGGGTGCGGGTGCGGGTGCGGGTGTGTGTGGGTGGGGGCGGTGGGAGGCGCTGAGGTCGGTGACCTCAGCGGCCTCACCGAGGTCGCCCTAGGCGACGGCGGTTCCCTCCAGTTCGACGAGTTGGCCGGGGATCGCCAGCCGTGTCACGCCGAGCATCGTGGTCGTCGGCGCCACCCGGGCGGCGCCCAGCCGCGCCGCCAGCTCGCCGTAGTGCTGGAAGAGCAGGTCGACGTCGGTCGTGTAGACGTTGAGGCGGACTAGATTCGCCAGGGTCATGCCGGCCTCGGCGAGCACGGCCTCCACGTTGTCGATGCTCAGCGCCAGCTGCGCCGCCATGTCACCGTCGTGCTCGGGCTTGCCCTCGGCGTTCATCGCCGTCTGCCCCGAGAGGTACAGGGTCCGGGTCTGTCCGGAGACCACCTCGCCCTGGTTGAAACCCATCTCGACCGACCATGTCACCGGGTTGACCGCGGTTCGTTGCATCGCCATTGCCATGTCAGCTCTCCCCTCGTCGGCGGCTGGGTGGCCGCCGTTGTCCTGTCGACGAGCCTCGCAACCCATCACGACACCCTGTGTCGTGTATTCGGATAAAGTTTTTGCATGCGCGCAGACCGGTTGGTCTCGCTGGTGCTGCTGTTGCGTCAGCGCGGTCGGCTGACTGCGGACACGCTGGCCCGCGAGCTCGAGGTATCCACCCGTACGGTGCTGCGCGACATCGAGGCGCTGTCGGCTGCCGGGGTCCCGGTCTACGCGGAACGCGGCCGGCACGGTGGTTTCGCGTTGTCTCCCGGTTTCCGGACCGAGCTCACCGGCCTGAACAACGAAGAGACCCTTGCCCTGCTGGCCGCCGGATCGGGGCGCGGCGAGCAGGTGTTCGGTCTGGGCCCGGCGCTCGCTTCGGCGATGCGCAAGGTGGTCGACGCGCTGCCCGAAAGCCACCGGGCCACGGCGAACGACGCGGCCCAGCGATTTCTCGTGGACCCCGAGGGCGATCTGCTCTCGCGCCGGCTGGTCGCCGAGGAGGTGCCCGGAACCACGATGATCGAGGTCCGGCGCGCGGTCCTCGCCGGACACAAGCTGCGGATCCACTACGCGGCCACGGGCGAGACGCCGCAGTGGCGCACGGTGGATCCGATCGGGTTGGTCACCGTACGGGACCGTGGCTACTTGCTGGCCACGAGGGCGGGCGAGGACCGCACTTACCGGTTGTCGCGCGTGCTGGCCGCCGAGGAACTACCCGAAGCGGCAGAGCGGCCGAACCGGGTCGATCTGGACCGGATCTGGCGGGAACGCTCCGCGCAGTTCCTCTCCGGCGGAGACCACATCGCCGTGCTGGTCCGGGTGAACCCGGCGCGGCGGGAAGACCTGCTGAACACGGCACTGGCGGTCCGTGCCGAAGAACCCGACGCGGACGCGGACGGCTGGCTGCGCCTGGAGGTGACCTTCCAGGATTCACGACATGCCCAATGGGCCCTGTGGCAACTCGGCACGGACGGGGAAGCGCTGGCGCCGCAGTCGCTGCGGACGTTGCTGCACGAGCGGGCGGTGGCGGTCGCTGCGCGGTACGGGGGGTAGGGGAGGGGCTCGTGGGGGTGGTGGGGTGGGGAGCTTGGGCTGCGGGTGGGTCCTTGGCTGCGTGGGGTTTCGGGGGGATCCCGGGGAACGGCCGGGGGAAGTGTGGGGAGGAGCGGGCCCGTCTGAGATGCCCGGGCCTTCTCCGGTCGGTGGGCATCCGTACCCGGCCCCGGCAGGACCGGGGGCTCGGTCGGTACGGACGCGGGGGGCGGGCAGGGCATCCAGGGCCGGGTGTCTGGGCACCCTTCCCGTGACCGTCGACCGCCACCATGAGTGAGAGGGGGACGGGAAGCACCTCAGGGTCGGGGGGCGCGACCGATCGCTGCACGGTCCCGCTCGGCTCGGCGGCTGACTACCGGCTGTGGCTGGACTAGAGGGGCGAGTCCGCGGGTTCAGGGTGACTTGGGTGGTTGGCAGGGGCGGCGGCGCGTAGGGCTTCTTCGATCCGACGGTTGCTGGTCATGGTTGCGGTGACGGCGGTCATGGTGAGCAGGAGGCCGGCGGCGGCGTAGAGGGGGGTGCGTACGTCGTGCGTGGTGGCCAGCCAGCCGCCGAGGAAGGCGCCGAACGGGGCGGCGCACATGGCGAGCATGCGGGAGGTGGAGGCGACCCGGCCCATCAGGTGGGCGGGGACGATCGCCTGTCGGAGGGAGGGGGCGAGCACCATCGTGGCGCCCATGCCCGCTCCGCAGACGGCGAGTGCGAGGCCGGCGACGTACGGGTTCGGGGCGGCGGCAAGGCCCAGGATCGCGAGTCCCTCGACTGCGGCCGTGCCGGTCAGCGCGGTGCCGGTGCCGAGTCGTCGGCCGAGGGAGGAGGCGATCGCCGCGCCGAGCAGGCCGCCGGTGGCCTCCGCCGTGAGGAGCAGGCCGAAGCCGAAGGTGTCGATGCCGAGACGGTCGTGCGCGAAGAGGGCAAGGACGGTCTCCACGGCGAGGAAGGCGATGTTGCCGACCGCCGGGCGGAGGGCGAGCCCGAGCAGCAACCGATCCCGGAAGACGTGCGCGGCCCCGGCCCGCGCCTGGCGGAGCAGCGACTCACGGGCCTGCGGTACGGGGCGGGGCGCGGCGGGCAGTGACCGTACGAGCAGGGCGGAGAGCGCGAACGACACCGCGTCGGCGAGCAGCGGGACGGCTCGTCCGAGCGCGAGCAGCGCACTGCCCGCGGGCGGCCCCGCGAAGCCGGACATGGCGGTCTGGGCGCCGCGCAGGCGGGAGTTGGCGCGCTCCAGGAGTGCGGGGTCGCGGCCGAGCAGGTCCGGCAGGTAGGCCGTGGCGGCGGTGTCGAAGAAGAGTCCACCGAGGCCGAGCAGGAAGGCGACGGCCGCCAGGAGCGGAATGCTCAGCATGTCGAGCGCGGCGGCCGCCGCCGGTATCGCGAGCAGTACCGCGCGTGCCGCGTCGGCCACCCACATGGTGCGCCGGCGGTCCCAGCGGTCGACCAGCGCGCCGCCCAGCACTCCGAAGAGCAGCCACGGCAGCGTCCCGGCGGCCGTGACGACGGCGAGGGCCATCGGATCCCGCGTCAACGTCAGCGCGAGCAGCGGCAGCGCGGCATGCATGACCCCGTCACCGAGCGAGGACACCGTCTGGGCGGTCCACAGCCGTCCGAACCCGGTGGGCAGCTTCTGAAGGTCCGACGTCACTTGGCGTCCCCCTCTGCCTGCTGGCGCGGTGCCGGGTGGAACAGTGCGAAGACGAGCGACGCGTCCGGCAGCTTCGGATCGGACAGCTCCCGGTACTCGTCCGCCAGGGCCTGCAGCCGCGCCCCCAGCTCCGCGAACTGCTCCTCGGTGAGCCGCAGATGCGCCATCCGTACGTGCCGCTCGCTCTGCGCGGGCGCGGCCTCCAGGTCGGCGACCGCATGCCGCATCAGCACATCCGGACCTCCCTCGCCCGGATCCGGCAGCACGATCGAGCGTGCGGCCATGGCGTAGTACCGCTCGGTGACCCCCCGCACCTTCCGCGTCCGCACCACCTTCACCAGGCCGGCCCGCTCGAGCAGCCGTACGTGGTAGCTGGAACTCCCCTTCGCCAGGCCCACCCGCTCGGCGATCTGCGTGATCGTCGCGGGCTCGAAGCGGAGCATGGCCATGATCCGGTGGCGCGTCAGGTTGGAGACCGCGCGCAGTTGGTCGTCAGTGGTGACGTGGAGGGTCTCGGGAAGCTCATCGGCAGGCATGGCTCAATGGTCAACAGTTCTTGACCATTGCGCAAGGGGTTTCCGTCAGTTGTCGCGAAGGTCTTCCGCGCGGAGGAGGTCGTCGGCGAGGGCGGCGCGGTCGGCGGCCGAGAGGGGGATCTGGTCGGCCTCGGACAGCAGTCGGGCGGCCAGGGACGTGTCGTCCAGGTGGATGGCCATGGCGGCACGGAGGATCAGGGCCTTGACGCGCGACGGGGAGGGACCTCGGTGGAAAGGAGGCGGTCGAGGATCTTGGCGGCGGCTGCGTAGTCCTCTTTGGAATCGCCGAGGAGCGAGGCCATGTGGAGTGCCTTGGCCACCGGTTCCTTCGGAACCGGGGAGTGGTGGAGGTCTTCGCTGATCGGTTGGCCGATGCGAATGCTGTTGCCGGCCGGGTCGGCCATGATGAACTGCCGCACCCCGTAGGTGGTGTCCTTCAGTGGACCGATCCGGGGAAGGCCACGGGTCGGGATCCTGCCGAGTTCTTGCTTCAGCCCCTTCCGGAACTTCGCGTACAAGCCGTCGACGTCATCGGTCGTGATGTAGCACGCCCCGTACGACGCGGCCGGCTCGAAGCCTTTCAGTGCCGCGAACTGCAACTCGACGGCACCGTGCTGCACGACGGCATAGGCGTACGGACGTTCTTGATAGAACGTGACCTCGAAACCGATGGCCTTGTAGAAGTCGACCGTCTCAGGGATGGACCTGCAGGGGAGTATCGCAGCCAGTTTCTCGCTCATCCGTCGACCGTAGGACCATCCACCCAACTAGTCAAACTTGATTAGTTCCTCGCGTCCGCGTCCACGTCTCCTCCTCTCCACCTCCCCTCGGCCACGGCCGGTCCGCAGCCGCTGAGCCGAGCGAGAGGGTGTAGTGATCGGTCGCGCCCCCCGAAACCCCACGCAGCCACCGCCCCACCCGCAGCTCGAGCTCCTCCTCGGCCCCCCGATCCCGTCCTTCACCCCCCACTTCCGGGGTAGTGGCCGGAAGGCGTTGGCGGCATGGCACGCTTGGGGCATGGCCGTTCAGATCAATCCCAGCATCTTGTCCGCCGACTTCGCCCGGCTCGCCGAGGAGGCGAAGGCCGTTCAGGGGGCCGACTGGCTGCATGTCGACGTCATGGACAATCACTTCGTCCCGAATCTCACGCTCGGCGTGCCGGTCGTGGAGTCGTTGAGCCGGGCGACGGACATCCCGCTCGATCTGCACCTCATGATCGAGGACCCCGACCGCTGGGCCCCCGAGTACATCGAGGCCGGAGCGGGCTCCGTGACCTTCCACGCCGAGGCCGCCGCTGCGCCCGTACGCCTCGCGCGGGAGATCCGGGCCAAGGGGGCGCGGGCGTCCATGGCGCTGAAGCCCGCGACGCCCATCGAGCAGTACGAGGACATCCTTCCCGAGCTCGACATGCTGCTGATCATGACGGTGGAGCCCGGCTTCGGCGGTCAGCCCTTCCTCGACATCATGCTGCCCAAGATCCGCCGTACCCGGGAGCTGATCTCCAAGCACGGTCTGGAGCTGTGGCTCCAGGTCGACGGAGGCGTCTCCGCGACGACCATCGAGCGGTGCGCGGAGGCCGGCGCGGACGTGTTCGTGGCGGGCAGTGCGGTCTACGGAGCGGTCGATCCGGCGGCAGCCGTGCGCACGCTGCGTGACCAGGCGGGTGCGGCCATCGCTGCCGCGCCCTGGGCTTGCAACCACTGAACCAAGGCTTGGTGAACAGCTCGGTGAACGGGAGCCGTCCAGGCTGATCAACGGCCGTCGGATCTGACAGGATGAACGGCGAGTCGAGAGTGTGAACACGAGAGTGTGAACAGCAGTGAGGAGAACGCGGTGTCTGCAATGTCGGCGGGACGGTCAGCCCTGCGGATGGGACCCGCGGAGCTGGTGCAGGCGGCGGCCATGGCGCGCCGTTTCTACCTGGAGGGGAAGTCCAAGATCCAGATCGCCGAGGAGTTCGGCGTGAGCCGCTTCAAGGTGGCCCGGGTCCTGGAGACCGCTCTGGAGCGCGACCTCGTACGCATCGAGATCCGCGTACCGGCCGAGCTGGACGCGGAGCGGTCCGACGCGCTGCGCGCCCGGTACGGGCTGCGGCACGCCGTGGTCGTCGAGTCCCCCGCCGATGCCACCGAGGACGCGCCGGACCCGGAGAACCTGGGTGCCGTAGCCGCCGATCTGCTGGGTGAGCTCGTCAATGAAGGGGACGTACTCGGCCTCGCGTGGGGGCGCTCCACCATCCACATGGCCGCCTCCCTGCACCGGCTGCCTCCGTGCACCGTCGTCCAGCTGACGGGCGTGTACGACGCCGGGACGGCCGAGCGCGGGTCCGTGGAGGCCGTGCGCAGGGCCGCGCAGGTGTCGGGCGGCGACGCCCACCCGATCTACGCGCCGATGCTGCTGCCCGATCCGGCCACCGCGGCCGCACTGCGGAACCAGACGGGGATCGCGCGCGCCTTCGAGTACTTCGACAAGGTGACGGTCGCCGCGGTGTCCATCGGGTCCTGGGAGCCGGGCATCTCGACCGTCCACGACATGCTGAGCGACGAGGAGCGGGCGCACTACGCCTCGCTGGGCGTCGCCGCCGAGATGTCCGCCCATCTCTTCGACGCCGAGGGGCGCAGGGTCGGGCGGGACCTCGGCGAGCGGTGCATCACCGTGGAGGCGGACCGGCTGCGCCGGATCCCCGAGGTCGTGGCCATCGCCGGCGGGCTGCGCAAGGCGTCCGCGATCGGGGCCGTGCTGCGCTCGGGACTCGTGACCAGCCTGGTGACCGACACCGCCGTCGCGGACTACCTGCTGACCGAATCGGAGCCGGGTCTGAGGCCGGCGCTGGAGCGGGCCGACCCCGACGAGTGATTGTTCGGATTGGTCCGATTGTCCGGGCGAATGCCGGTCAAACGCGGGCGCGTGATGTTCGCCGATGCGGATGGTGCCGTAATTGAGATCCGAACGGCGGACCGCTGGGCGGCCTGCTGGGCGCATACTGGGTGCAATGACAAAGTCCGCAGTACCTCGCCGCCACCTGCCGTCCAGCCCGTTCAAGGCCCCCGTGGAAGCGCCGCTCCGGCACTTCAGCGTCGGCGACCGGGTTACTCACGATGAGCACGGCCTCGGCCGTGTCGTCGCCGTTGAGGAGGGGATCGCTGTCCTCGTTGAATTCGGGCCTGAGGTCCGCAAGCGCATCCTGAGCCCGTACACCAAGATGGCCGCCCTCTGAAGCCACCGCGCGATTCGCGGGCGAATCGGATATTTGGCACGATCGGTGCATGATCTTTCGGAACGTGCCCCGATCGTTGCTGCGTGTGCTGGGGGCTGTGTTCCTCTGCGCGGCGCTGGTCGGTGCGGTGGGTTGCAGCGGGAAGAAACCCGCGCCTGCCGCGGCCACCAGTGGGAGCGCGAGCGCCGGCTCCGGCGTTGACGCTGCCCCGAGCGGGGCAGCGAGTTCCGCCGTGCCGACGCCCGGATGGGCGAAGGGCATGGCGACGGTACGGGCTGCGGCGTTGCCGCAGCAGGCCCGGGACGTGCTCGCGCTGATCGACAAGGGCGGGCCGTACCAGTACCGGCAGGACGGGACCGTCTTCGGGAATTTCGAGAAGGTCCTGCCGCAGAAGAAGCGCGGCTACTACCACGAGTTCACCGTGAAGACGCCCGGTGAGCGGGACCGTGGGGCCCGGCGGATCGTGACCGGTGGGGGCGGGGAGTTCTTCTACACGGACGACCACTACGAGACCTTCAAGGCGGTTCTCCGATGACCTTGGACCCCCGGCCCCTGGCCCCCGCGCTCGAAGCGGCCGAGGCCGCCGGCTGGGCGACCGTACGGCTCGATCTGGACGGCGTGCGGAGCAAGGCGGAGCTGATGCGGCGGTGTGGGGGCGCGCTGCGGCTGCCGCCGTGGGTCGGGGCGAACTGGGATGCGCTGTCGGACGCGCTGAGGGATCTGTCGTGGTTGCCGGCTGCGCCGGGGCGGCTGCTTGTCGTGACCGCGTGGCGTGGGTACGCGGAGGCCCGGCCTGCGGACTGGGAGACGCTGCGCGAGATCCTGGAGGAGGCCGTCGATTTCTGGCGGGCCGAGTCCGAGGGCGAGGGTGCGGGGTCCGGGTTGACGGTGCTGCTCGCCGAGTCCGGCCCGGGGCCGGCTGCCGGGGCTCCGCCCCGGACCCCGCGCCTCAAGCGCCGGCGGGGCTGAATGTGCCCCGGCGGGGCCGGGTTGAGCCCGCGGGCCGG
>NZ_JBEXPT010000154.1:0-12846 GCF_040612195.1 Streptomyces sp. NPDC006450
GCCGTCCGCTACGAGGACACCGACTGGCGGACGATCGCCGCCCTCTACGGACGGCTCGTCCTGCTGATCCCGTCACCGGTGATCGAACTCAACCGGGCCGTCGCCGTCTCGATGGCCGAGGGCCCGGCGGCGGCGCTCCCCCTGGTCGACGCCCTGACCATGGAACCGGCCCTGCGCTCCTACCACTTGCTGCCGAGCGTACGGGGAGACCTGCTGGAGCGGCTCGGCCGCCCGGCGGAGGCCCGGGCGGAGTTCGAACGCGCCGCCTCGCTCACCCGCAACGCCCGGGAACAGACCCTGCTGCGCGCCCGAGCCGCCCGCCTTTGAAGCCACCCCCCCCGGGAGACGCGCCGCGGATCAGCCGCGGCGGGCGAACGCCGCCACGTCGAGCGGGGTCTGCGCGGGCCGGCGCGGCGGGGTCAGCGCGATGGGCCGGCGGAACGAGCCGTGGCGGGCGATCTCCCGGACCGTCTCGCGCAGGGCCTCCAGGAAGCCGTCCATGGTGCGGCGGGCGGCGGGGGTGTCCGAGTAGATCGAGTTCATGTGCAGCCCGTCCGCATCCCGCTGGAACCAGGAGCAGGCGCCGTTGGCCTGGGCCGACCACACGTGGGAGGTGGGCCGCCAGTCCTCGTGCCGCTCGGCGCCCGGGCACTTGCGCATGTCGATGTACGAGAAGAAGTTCACCGGGTACGGCCAGGAGCGGGCGGCGAACTCGCGGGGAGCCAGCAGCTCCCAGGCCCGCACGAACGGGACGTCGAGATGCCCGATCATCTCGTTGAAGCCGGCCCGCACCGAGGACATGACCTGCTCGAAGTCCCGGCCCGGCGAGGCGTCGAACTCGATGGGCATGGTGTTGACGAACCAGCCCACCGAGTTGCCCCACCCGGCCCGGCCGCGCTCGCTCACCGGCATGAACCCCCGGTAGATCCCCGGTCCGCCCGCCTCGCGCAGGCAGACCGCGACGGCGGCGAGCACGCCCATGAACGGCTTGCCGTCCACCGCGAGGCACGCCTTCTCGAAGACCTCCGCCTCGGCGGCGTCCAGCAGCGGGGAGGCCTCGTTGACGATGGAGTACATCCGGCCCGGCTCCACACCCAGTTCGAGCGGGAAGCGCGGGAAGAACTCGCCGCCGCCGCTCGCCATGAACTCCTTCCAGTATCCGAGCCGTTCGTCGTCCGCGTCGATGGAGAGGTAGCGGTTCCGCTGCTCCTCCGCGAAGTCGAGATAGCTCGGCGCGGGCGCCGGGTCGGGCAACCCGCCGCGCCGCAGGGCCTCGTAGCCGCTCTCGACCTCCTGGACCACGATCGGCATCGACATGCCGTCGCAGACGATGTGGTCGAAGGCCAGGTAGACGGTCGCCGAATCCTCGCGCAGTACGGCGCCCATCGTGAACAGCGGCCAGGACAGCGTGTCGATGCTCCGCTTGAACCGCTCCACCAGGAAGCGGGTCAGTTCCTCGGTGCGGTCGAAGTCGGCGACCTGGACGGTGTCCAGGGCCAGATCGGCGGCGGGGATCGGAGCGCACGCCAACTCCCCGGCCAGGCGCTGGAATTCACAGCGCAGCACCTCGTGGCGGCGGGTGAACGCCAGCAGCGAGCCGGTCAGGGCCTCCTCGTCCAGCGCTCCCGCGACCTCGAAGGTGACCGCGATCCACGACGCGGTCGGGTCGTCGGCCGCGCGGCTCTCCTCGGCGACGGTGAAGTGCTTGTCCTGGTTGAAGGAGGCCCGCCTGTCGGCCGCGCCGTCCGGGCCGGGGGACTGCACCCCGGCCGTGGACCGCAATCGCCACTCGACGACCCGGCCGGGTGCCATGTGGTGCATCTCCAGAGGAAACTGCCGCATTCCGTCATCCCTTCGACCCCCGAGTCAACCCCGAGCGCCTAACGACACCCGGGCCACGGAAGTGACGCGCACCAGGGGGTTCACCGGGAGGCGCCCCGCGCGGCCCGGGTGCACGCGCCCGGCGCCCGCTTCCGGCGCGTCCCCGCCGGGTTCACCGCAGGCGGCGCCGAGCCGGCTCCCGAGGCGCCTCAGCCCGCAGCCGTCTCCGGTGCGCCGCTGCTGCTGCTGCTGCTGCCGCTGTCGTTGGTGTCGCCGTCCGCCGTCGTGGCGGTCGCGTCGTCCGGGCGCAGTTCGATGTGGTCCGCGGCCAGGTCCACCGCCACCCGGTGTTCCATGCCCAGGGCCTCCAGGAACTTCTGCGGGAGCTGTACGCGGCCCGTGCGGTCGAGCATCACGTACTCGCGCTCGCTCACCGACTCGGCGCCGTGCTCGTCGGTGACCGTGCGGCGCAGCACCTCGCTGCTGGTGCGGCCGTCGCGCATCGCCACCGTGCGCCGCACCTCGCCCGCGACGAGCGGGTCGTGGGTCACGATGACCACGGTCGCGCCCAGTTCCCGGTTGACCGTGCGGAACGCCTCGAAGATCGCTCCGCCCGTCTCGGAGTCCAGCTCACCGGTCGGCTCGTCGGCGAGCAGCACCGCCGGGTCGTTGGCCATCGCCACCGCGATGGCCACGCGCTGCTGCTGGCCGCCGGAGAGCTCGGCCGGGCGGCGGTCCGCCAGCTCGCCGATCTCCAGCGCTTCGAGGAGCTCGCCGGTCCGGACCGCGTGGCGCTTGGCGGCGGCGCGCCGACTGCCCTTCAACTGCATGGGCAGGGCGATGTTCTGCGCCGTCGTCAGGAAGGGCAGCAGGTTGCGGGCCGTCTGCTGCCAGACGAAACCGACCGCCTCGCGCCGGTAGCGCAGCCGCTCGCGCGCCGACATCTCCAGCAGGTCGTAGCCGCCGACGCTGGCGGTGCCGGCCGTGGGCACGTCCAGTCCCGCGAGGATGTTCAGCAGCGTGGACTTCCCGCTGCCGGACGCGCCGACCAGGGCCATCAGATCGCCCTGGTCCACGGTCAGTTCCAGTCCCTGCAGGGCCTGTACCTCGACCCCGTCCGTACTGAAGATCCGCACGAGGCGGTCGCAGGCGATGGCCGTGTCGGCGCCGTGCCGGCGGGGCTCGGCGGCGGCCAGGGCCTGCCGCCGCAGCTCCTCGTAGGTGGGCTGATCGCTGTTCACCGCTGGTCTCCCGCTCTCAACTCGGTCGTGATCTGTCGCCTGCCGGAGATCGCCGCCTCCGCGAGCACGGCCCCCGCGACGAGGACGGCCAGGCCCAGTGCCTGGGTCAGTACGGGCCTGAGGAGGACCTGAAGACCGGCCGGCACCCGGGTCCCGACCAGTGTGGACAGGTCCACGGCCGGTCCCAGCAGCGCGACGGTGCCCGCCGCGAGCAGGGCGCCGCCGAGTGCACCGGCCAGGGCCAGGGGCACCGACTCCACCAGGATCAGCAGGACCCCCTGCCGGGGCCGCAGCCCCATGGTGCGCAGCCGCGCGAGCAGCGCGGCACGGTCGGGGGCGGCCCGGACCAGGGTCAGCAGGACCGCCAGCAGCGCGAAGCCCGCGGCTCCGGCCAGAGAGGCCCAGAACAGCCGCTCGGCGGAGCGCTGGAGCGGGTCGGAGCCCAGTTCGGCGGCCGTCGCGGAGCTGGTACGGACGCGGTAGCGCCCTTCGCCGGCCGCCGGGTCCGCGGTGCGGACCGCCTGCTCCAGCCGGTGCTGGTCGACCGCGCCGACCGCGAACCAACCGTTGGGCAGCCCCATCTGCGGCACGGCGGCCAGGACCTGGGCGCTGGGCAGCACCACGGTGGTGGACCTGGCGCCGGGCCGGGCGGGGGTGCCGTCGACCACCCCGACGACCGCGAGCTTCAGCTCGCCGCCGTTCTCGAGCCGCAGAGTGAAGCCGGAGGTGTCGTCGTCGGCGAGGTCCCGGCTGATCAGCGCGGGCACCGTCGCACCCGAGGTGCCCGCGGCTCCGGTCGCCAGGAGCGCGGGATCGAACCGGCCGCTGCCGGTCGCCGCGGACAGCTTCGCGTACTCCACCGGGTCCGCGACGATCACGGAGATCTGCGTGCTGCCCGTCTTGGTGCCGTAGAGAAACGTGTTGTCGCTGCTCCACACCTTCACCGAGGACCGGACGCCGGGCAGCGCGGCCGCCGCCGTCGTCAGGGGCTCCGGGAGCGTGCCGCTGGGCGCCGAGAGCTGCGCGTCGCCGCCGACGGCCGCGCGGGCCGCCTCGAAGCGGGCGTCGGCCACCCCGGACAGCACCGTGGCACCGAAGCCACCGGTGGTGACGGCCAGCAGCAGCGCGATCAGCGGCAGTACGGACGGACGTGCCCGGCCCGCGGCGCCCCGCGCGGCGCGCGCCAGCCCCAGGAAGCCGATCAGCCCCGGGCCCCGCCCGGCCGCCCGGGCCAGCGCCCCGACCAGGGCCGGCTGGAGCCGGGCCAGCAGCAGGCCGCCGCAGAGCGCGAGCAGCAGCGGCGCGGCCACCAGCAGCGGATCCACCCCGGCGCCGGCCGGGGCGACCCCGCGCGAGCGGACCTCGAACACGGCGGCCGCGGTGGCCGCCAGGGCGAGTAGTTCGGCGACCAGCCGCCGCCGGGGCCCCGGCCGGCGCTTCGGCGACAGCAGCACGAAGGCCCGTACGGGGACGGCCAGCAGTGCCAGGAGCGTGGCGGCCGAAGCGGCCAGCAGGGTGCCCGCCGAACGGGGCGTCGGCAGCAGGACCACGGCGAGCACGGTCGCGAGGGCGGCGGCGGGCAGGACGGTGACGGCGTTCTCGGCGAGGAGGCGGCGCACGATGCCCGCGCGGGAACCGCCGCGGGCCAGCAGGAGCCGCAGTTCGGCCTCCCGCCGGTCACCGGTCAGTCCGGCGGCCAGGCAGAACACCACGAACGCCACTCCGGCCACCCCGGCCGGGCCCATCGCGGCGAGCGGCGCGGCGGCCTGGCGCCGGGCCTCGGCCAGCGTGAACAGCTCGGGCAGGCGGGAGGTGATGTGCAGATCGCGCCGCTGGGTCTCCTGGGCCAGGCGCGTCGCGGTCGGGCCGTTCACGTAGGACGCGACCGCCTTGGCGGTGGCGGGCAGCCAATCGGCCCGCAGGGAACCGGTGTCGACGGGGATGCGCCAGAAGTCCCGGGTGTTGTCCTCGCCCCATTCGGTGAGTCGGTCGAGCGTTTCCGGGCCGGTGAGGGCGGAGGTGGCCCAGTACGGGACCGGCGGTTGGGTGGAGGTCTGGAGGAGGCAGGCGTGGGTGAGGCAGGCGGTGTCGGTCCAGAAGTCCTCGGCCTCGTCGTTCGGGGCGTAGAGGCCGACGACCTCCGCCTTGACGGTGGTCATGGCCTGGCCGGTCGTGGTCTCCAGCACCATCCCGACCCGCACGCCGAGGATCTTCGCCGCGCTCTGCGACAGCGCGATCGGCACGGGGCCGTCCGGCGCGGAGGCCGCGCCGGGCCGGCGCCCCTCGACCAGCCGGACGTGTTCGAAGGCCTCGCGCAGGTGGTAGAGGCCGAGCCGGGGAGGCATCCCCTCGGGCGCGGCCAGTCCGGGGGTGGCGAGGGCACGCGGGTCCGCGGAGGTCCCGTGGACGGAACCGCCGGGAACGGCGGTGAACCCGGGGGCGGTCCGGGCGACCAGGGTGCCCAGGACCTCGTCCAGCTCCTGCGGGCTCTGCTCCCCGTACCGCGGGCGCGCGTTGACGTGCAGGCTGGTCTGGCTCGGCCCGCGCGACTCCAGGAAGGAGCGCAGCGCCTGGTCGGTGCCCCGGTCCATCGCGCGCGGCAGGGCCGCGGCGAGCAGGACGGCGACGAAGGCCAGGGCCGCGCCGAGCAGGGCGCTGAGCGGGGTCGCGCGCAGCCGGGTCCGCACCCAGGGCGCGGGAGGGGGCACGGCGCGCGGGGAGGTCCCGCCCGCGGCCCGGGGGCCGTCCGGTCCCGGTCCGGTCTCCTCCGGGGTGCGCCGGTCGGCGTTGGTCGCGGCCGGCCCGGTCATATGTCCTCCACGTGCCGCAGCCGGTCGGCCGGCTTCGAGCGGTTCTGGTTGCGCCGGCCGCCGAAGACCGCCGACAGCAGCGGAACGGCGGCGATGGCGGTGGCGAGCAGCAGCGTCCGCACCGCGGGCAGGTCCACCAGCACCTCGGGCACCGGGCGGCCGGCGGCCGGGGTGAGCACGGTCAGCGGTACGACGAGGTGGACGATGACCACGCCCAGCCCCAGCCCGACCGCCGTGCCGAGCCCCACCAGCACGCAGCTCTCGGCGGTGGCCGTCCGGGCCAGGTCCCGGCGCCGGGCACCCAGCGCCGTCAGTACCGAGAACTCGCGGGCCCGCTCACGGGCGGCGGCCGCGGCGGAGGCGGCGAAACCGATCGCCGCGAGGACCGCGCAGGCCACCGCGAGCGCGGCCAGCGCGCCCTGCGGGCCCGCGCTGAGCGGATCGTCCAGCAGGGTCGCGGCCACCTCCTCGCGCAGCCGCACCTGCTGGGAGCCGGCGCCGGAGCGCAGTTCCGCGGCGGCGCGGGCCGGCGCCGGGTCGTCGGCGGAGGAGGCCGGCAGCCACCATTCGGCGGGCGGGGGCAGCTCCCGGCCGCCCGCCGCGAGCTGCCGGCCGGCGGTGGCCAGGTCGACGGCGATGGCGGTGTCGCCGGCCACGGGCAGCGAGTCGATGGCGGCGGTGACCCGGACCGGGAGGGTGACGCCGTCCAGCTTGACCGGCACCAGATCGCCCACGGATCCGCCGATCGCGGCGAGGTAGGCCCGGGTGGCGATCCCCGGGACCTCGGCGGCCGGAGCGGGCCCCGGCACCAGGTTGGCCTGGACGCCGCCGCGTTCGCCGGAGCCGTCCCGGTAGCGCAGCTTGACCACGGCCGGCCCGCCCGGCGCGGGCTCGGAGCCGGTGAGCAGTTCGGCGGCCGGGGATCCGTCGGTGAGCGGCGGGACCGACAGCTTCCAGTCGGGTGCGGGCACCGCGAGGGGCGCCGCCGCGCCGTCCCGGGTCTGCGCGACCGCGAGGCCGTGCACGGTCAGTTCGTCGAAGACCTTCACCGTGGCACCGGGCTCGTCGGAGCCGGGGCCGGCATCCGGATCGGCGTTCAGATCGGTGCCGGGGAGCGGGCCCTCCCGGTCGTACGAGAACACGAGCCCGGCCACGCTGAGCGGGGTGGCGGCCGACCCGATGGGGGAGCCGAGCATCGGGCCGATGTGCACCGACACGGTGGCGTCACCGCTCTCCGGGAGCTGGACCATCGAAGCCCGGTAGGTGATGCCGAACCGGTCGCGCAGCAGCACCCCGAGGCCGGGGCGGCCGCCCGCGCCGGCGGACTTCACGGAGACCGAGAGGTCGATGCGCTCCGGGTGGCCGGGGAGGGGGATACCGCCGGCCGAGGCAGAAGGGGAGGAGGTGGCGGGGGAGGGGGCGGCGGCCAGCGGGGCGAACAGCTCCCGCATGCCGCGCCCGTCGCGCAGGTCGGCCCGCAGGGCGAGCCGGTCGGCGGCGGCGGCCGCGTCCAGTGCCATCACCTGACCGGGGCGGCCGCCCGGCAGCTCGTGCGGACTGCGGAGCACCGGAAGCACGCGCTCCCCGCCGGGCAGCGCCGCGTACCGGCCGCCCCGGCCCAGCGGAGGCAGGTCGCTGCCCGATACCAGCAGGCCCCCGGCGGTGGTGAAATCGGCCTGGTCGCGCTGGGACTCGGACCACGCGGTGTGCTGGCCCAGCGCCAGCACCCCGCTGGAGACGGCCAGGACGAGCAGCAGCACCGGCCCCGTGGCCCGTCCGGGCCGGCGGGCCAGCTGCCAGCCCACGAGCGCCGGACCCAGCCCACGGCCCCGGGCGGCGATCCGCGCGCCGAGCCGCGCAGCGAAGGGCAGCAGGCGCAGCACCAGCAGGGTGCCCGCGCACAGCGCCAGCGTCGGGGCGGCGACCAGGACCGGGTCCACGCCGAACAGTCCGTCGGAGCGCGTCGGCGGGCCGGCGCCGCCCGCGCCGTAGCGGGAGAGCTGCTCGTAGGCGAGTACGGCCAGGGCCACCAGCGCCAGGTCCGCGCCGGAGCGCGCGGCGCCGGCGACGAGTGCCTGGCGGCGGCCGGTCCGGTGCAGGGCGGCCGCGGCGGCGCCCCGCAGGACGACCGGGAGAGTGGTCAGTACGACGCACCCGAGGGCGCAGGCCCCGGCGACGGGCCAGAGCAGCCAGCTCCGGGTGACCGTGAACGGGACGTGCGCCAGCGAGCCGTAGCCGCCGAGCAGGCGCAGCAGCGGCGGGGTCAGCAGGGGCGCGAGGAGGGCGGCGGGCAGCGCCAGCAGCAGCGACTGGGCCGCGGTGAGGACGCCGAGCCGACCGCGGGAGGCGCCGCGCGCGGCGAGCAGGGCGCGCTCGCCCTCCTGGCGCTCCGTCAGCAGGTGCGAGACGAGCAGCAGCGCCGCCCCGGCGAGCACGGCCAGTTGCAGCGCGCCGACCAGCAGGGTGGAGCGGGCGACGGTCAGGCCCGACCGCAACTCCCCGAGCAGCGCGGGAAGCTCGGTGGCGTGCCGGAGCCCGGACTCCTGCTGGAGATCCTCCAGGGCCTTGGCGGCGCGGCCACGGACCTCCTCGGCCGTCGCCGCGTTCACGGTGGAGAAGTCGGCGGTGAGGAGCACGGCGCGGCTGTCCTGGGCCAGCCCACCGGTGGTGAAGGCGGAATCGTCCACCAGCAGCGGCCCGTAGGTGGCGAATCCGGCGACCTGAAGACCGCGCGCACCGAGCGGATCGAGCCGCCAGTACGGGGAATCCGGTTCGGCAGCCCGGTAGACGCCGGTCACCAGCACCGTCAGCGGGGAGCCGCCGTACCGGTCGTCGAGCCGCACCTGCGCGGGCAGTGCTCCCTCGGCCAGCCCGAGCCGGTCCAGCGCCGCCTTCGGCACGGCCACCGGAACCGGGCCGCCCCGAGCGGAGACCGGCCCCGCGACGGGTTGCGGCCAGGTGCCCGCGAGGAGCCGTACGCGCTCCTTGGCGAAGGCCGCCAGCAGCGTCAGATCGGCGTCCCTGCCCGGGGTGTGCGGGCCGGGAAGCCCGTACGAACGGCTGCGCGCCACGCTCTCGGCACCGGTCGGGAGGGGGCCGAACAGCTCGCGCGCGAAGCCCCGTACCGCTTCGTCGTCCTTGGCGCGGTCGGCCGCCGGGTGGGAACCGGTGACCAGCACCGTGCCGCGCCCGAGACCGGGCCCCTGAAGGGCCTGGCGCAGTCCGGCGTCGCCCACTCCGCGGGTGAAGGCGAAGAGCGCGGTGAGCACGGTCGTGGTGATCAAAACGGTCAGAAGTACGGCGGCTGCGAGCGGCAATCGCCCGCGCAGCCGGCGCACGACGAAGCCGAGCATGTGCCTGTTCCTCCCCCGCACCGGACTGGTGACCCCGGATACCGGACGATGCTGCCAGATTCGAACAGAGAGCGGAAGGGACTTGCGTGAGTAGTGCAACGGATGAACAAATCGTGGGGGCGGGACCGCAAGAAGGCCGTTCTCGGCTTTCATCCGCTCATCCGCTTGGAGGGGGAGCCGCAGCATGACGCAGGACCAGGAACGGCGACAGGAACCGGGACAGGGGCCGGGACAGGCACCTGGACAGGGGTCGGCACAGGTACCGGGACAGGGTGCCGGGGCGCCGCCGATGGTGGTCGTGGACGACGTGCGGCGCAGTTTCGGGACGGGTCAGCAGGCGGTGCACGCCCTGCGCGGAGTGTCCTTCGAGGTCCGCCGCGGCGAACTCACCGCGCTCAAGGGGAGGTCCGGTTCCGGCAAGACCACCCTGCTGAACCTGGTCGGCGGCCTCGACACCCCGACCGGCGGCAGCGTCGCCCTCGACGGCACCGATCTCGCCGCCCTCGACGAGGACGGCCGCCTCGCGCTGCGCCGCGACCGGATCGGCTTCGTGTTCCAGTCCTTCGGCCTGATCCCCGCCCTGACCGCCGCCGAGAACGTCGGGGTCCCGATGCGGCTGCGCAAGATACCGGCGAAGCAGCGCGAGGAGCGGGCCCGCACCCTGCTCGCCCTCGTCGGCCTCTCCGAACACACCGAGCAGCGCCCCGGCGAACTCTCCGGCGGCCAGCAGCAGCGGGTCGCCGTCGCGCGGGCCCTCGCGAACGAGCCCGATCTGATCATCGCCGACGAACCCACGGGCCAGCTCGACTCCGACACCGGCCGGCAGATCATGCGGCTGCTGCGTGCGGTGGTGCGCAGCGAGGGGGTCACGGCGCTGGTCGCCACGCACGACCCGGCGCTGATGGAACTGGCGGACCGGGTGGTGGAACTGCGCGACGGGCGCATCGTGGACGCCTCCGACGAGGACTGAGCCCGCCGGGGGGTCTACGGGTATGACCGGGTCTACGGGGGCTACTCGGTGTGCAGGGCCGCGGCGATGGTCATCCGGGCCGCCGAGCGGGCCGGGAACAGAGCCCCCAGGACGGCGATCGCGACCCCCGCGCACAGCATTCCGGCGAGCTGCGGCGCGTGCCAGACGTCCTTCATCGACTCGGGGAAGGCGACGATGCCGACGTTGGCCACGACGAGCCGGTGCGCGACGATCCCGAGGGGGATCCCGAGCAGCCCGCCGGCCAGGCCGAGTCCGGTCACCGAGGTCACCGTCATCGCGACCACCTGGCGCGGGGTCATGCCGATCGACTTGAGCATGCCCAGGTCGCGGCGCCGGTCGCGGATGTTCAGCAGCACGGTGTTGAAGACGCCGAGCGAGGCGACGAGGGCCAGCATGACCGAGAACACCGAGGAGAAGCCGATGACCGTGGTGGTGGCGGCGTTGACCTTGCCCGAGTTCACCACCACGGCGTGCAGTCCGGGGTCGGCCGCGCCGACGGCGTCCGCATAGGCGCGGGCGTCCGCCGCCGGGGCGAGCCGGACGGTGTACTCGACCGCGCGGCCGTCCGGGGCGAGTTCCCGGAGGGTCTCCCACGTGGACTCCAGGGAGCGCGCGTCGCTGTCGATCAGCTTGCCGACGATGGTCGCGGCCGTCCGCCTCCCGTTGGCCTCCAGGGTGATCCGGTCACCCACCGCCAGCCCGCGTTCGGTGAGGAAGGAAGGGCCCACCGCGATCTCGCCGCGTCCGCTGGGCGGCCGGCCCTCCACGAAGGCCCCGGCCGGGGACGGGATCCCACGGTAGAAGTTCCCGAACGCGGGCCGCGCGTACCCGACCAGCCCGACCCGGGTCAGCGCGCGGGCCTGCACCTCCTGCGCACCCAGCGACCTCAGCCGCTCCTCGATCTGCACGTCGCTCAGCAGCGGCTCGACGGGGTTCTCGCCGTGGCCGCCCACCGCGACGCTCACCACCGGTCCGCCGGGGTTGCCGTGGCCGGCCTGCGCGTACGAGACCATCGTGCTGGTCAGTCCGGTCGCCAGGGTCACCGTGGTGACACCGAGGACGATGGCGGCCATGGTCATGAAGGCGCGGCCCGGGCGGGCGAACGGGTGGCCGAGGCCCAGGCTGACGGAGCGCGGCAGCCGCGAGGAGGCCAGCACGCGCTGGACGCGCAGCCCGCGCCCGGTGCGCGGCGCGCCGCCCGTGCTGATGGCCTGCGCGGCCGGGAGACGGTGCGCGCGCAGGGCCGGTACGAGGGCGGTCAGCACGACCAGGGCCGGCATCCCGGCCAGGCACGCGACGCTGAGCCAGGGCGAGACGGTGCCCACGCCCGCCATCCCCGTCTCGATGCCGGAGAACGCGATCTGCAGGATGGGCGCGGCCAGCGCGTTGCCGAGCAGGGTGCCCAGGACGCAGCCGGCCACGGCCGGGACCGAGACCATCGTCAGGTAGACGGCGACGACCTGGTTCGGAGTGAAGCCGATGGCTTTGAGGACGCCGATGTGCCGGCTGCCGGAGACGACGGCGCCGCTGACCACGTTCGCGACGATCAACGCGGAGACGAGCAGGCCGAGGACACCGAAGAGGGCGATGAAGGGCAGATAGGCGTCCGCCCGGGCGGAGAACGCCTTCTTGAGGGTGAGGAAGGTCTGCGCGGCCGTCACCGAGTCCGCGGGAAGTCCGTCCGTGGCCCGGGCCAGCGAGTCGCGCAGGTGCGCGCCGGTGGCGGAGTCGGTGAAGCGGTACAGCATCTGCGTGGACGTCGGGTGGAGGGCCGCGGCCTGCTCGGGCGTCACCCAGGCGCCGGCCGACTTGCTCATGCTCGTTGCGAAACCGACCACGGTGAGCGTCGGGCGGCCGGGTACTTCGAGTTTCGCACCGAGGAGATCGGCGTACGGGGTCCCGTCGATGGCCCAGTCGACGACGATCTCACCGGGTGCCTGCGCCCAGCGCCCCATCAGGACCTCGACGCGGTCCACCGGCCCCGCCGGATCGGCACGGCCGACCACGGCGAGGGGTCCGGCCGGCATCCAGAGCCAGTCCTCGGGGACGTCGACGACGGCCTGCGGGAACGGTCCTGCGGCGGCTGCCACACCCGGGCGGTGGGCCGTCTGCGCGAGCTGGGCGTCGGAGACCTTCGCCGGGTCGAACGTGGCCACCGTGTGCGCGCCGCGCTGTGCGGTGTACGCCTTGTCGAAGGGGCCCGAGGCGGCGGCGAGCAGGCCGAGCGCGAGCAGGACGGTCGTGGTGGAGCAGAGGACGACGAGGCCGATGACGAACGTCTGGACCCGGCGGCGCTTCACGGCGGCCCGGGAGGCCCCCCACACGGCGCTCACGCGGAACGCTCCATGGTCTCGCTGTCCATGATCTCGCCGTTCGTGGTCTGGCCGTTCGTGGTCTGGCCGTTCAGGGTCTCTCCGTCCAGGGTTTCTCCGTCCAGGGCGCGTTCGCGGGCGACGCGGCCGTCGGCCATCTCGACGAGGCGGCCGGCGCAGCGGGTCGCCAGGTGCGGGTCGTGGGTGACGATCAGGAGGGTCTGACCGATCTGGTTGAGATCGATGAGGAGGTCCATCACCTGCTCGCCGGAACGGCTGTCGAGGGCGCCGGTCGGCTCGTCGGCCAGGAGCAGCGCC
>NZ_JBEXPT010000155.1:0-12693 GCF_040612195.1 Streptomyces sp. NPDC006450
GGTGGGTGGGTGGGTGGGTGGGGTGCGCGGCACCACCGTGCCGGGCGTGCGGGTACGCGGCGCCGCCGTGCCCGTCGTGTCGCTGCCTGGGCCGGGCGGGCGGGCGGGCGGGAGCAGGTGACCGACGGCCCCTCGGGTGTGGGCGGCCCTGCGGGGCCGGGCCCCTACCCGCCCTTCCACCGTTCCCCGGGCTCCGCCCGGACCCCGGTCCTCAAGCGCCGGACGGGCTGGGAAGGGCTCCCGGGCTGCGCCGGACCCCCTAGGGCTGCGCCCGGACCCCTCAGGGCCCCAGCCCGGAGCCCCCAGGACCCAGCCCGGAACCCGAGGGCCCAGCCCGGAAGCCCAGGCCCAGCCGGCCTCCAAGGCCCAGCCCGGAAGCCCAGGCCCAGCAGGCCCCCAGGGCCCAGCCCGGGACCCCAGGCCCAGCCGGCCCCCAGGGCCCAGTACGGAACCCGGGGGCTCGGCTGAGCCCCCGGGGGCCAGCCCGGGACCCCGGGCTCGGGCGGGGCCCCGGGGGGCTTCGCGGCGGGGCTCGGGCTTACGTGGGGGTGGGGCTGGTACGGCCGAGGTGTAGGACGCGGCGGGCCGGGAGGGCCGTGGCGGCCAGGGTCAGGGTGATGGCGGCCGCCACGAAGGAGCCGTAGAGGAGGGGCGGGACGTACGGGGCGGTGCCGGTCATCGCCTTGGTGAGGGGAGTCAGGGTGGCCAGGGCGATCGCCGAGCCGAGGGCGATGCCCGTGCCGCTGACCAGGAGGGCTTCCCAGTAGAGCATCCGCAGGACCTGGCGGCGGGTGGAGCCGATCAGGCGGAGCATGCGGAGCTCGCGCCGGCGGTCCAGGACGGTCATGACCAGGGTGTTGGCGGCGGCGACGGCCGCGAAGCCGCCGAGGACGGACGCCATCGTGGTGTTGGCCCAGGCGTTGAGCTCCCGGTCCACGCTCTGCGCGGAGGTCCAGTCGGCGGCGGACAGTACCGGGCCGAGGCCTTCGGGGGCCGGGCCGCGGACCAGGAGTTCCGTGGGGCGGCCGGCGGTGGTGTGGCCCGCCAGGTCGGCGGCGGGGAGGGTGACCTCGCCGAGGCCGAGGCCACGGGTGTAGACGGCCACGATCTCGGGGGTGACGGGGGCCCCGTCGGGCAGTCGCAAGCCGATCCGGTCGCCGGTCCCGGTGTGGGTGGCCTCGGCCAGGGTGCGGTCGATGGCGACCGTGCCGGGGGCGAGCCGGGAGAGGTCCCCCGAACGGACGCCCAGGTCCTCGACCTTGGCGAGGTCCCCGGTGACGCCCTGCGCGGAGGCGGTGTGGAAGGTCCGGTCGCCGCCGGAGCCGACGACGGTGAGGACGGAGGTACGGGTGAGGGCGACGGCCCCGTCCGCGACCGCCCGGTCGACGGACGCCCGGTCTGCGGACAGCCGGTCCGCGCCCGCGTGCGGGTCGGCCCCGGCGAGGGGCACGACGTGGTCGGCCAGCAGTCCGGCCTCCTGCTGCTGCCGTACGGCCCGGTCCTCGCTGGTGTGGAGGAAGACCAGGGTGGAGGAGAAGGCCATGGCGAGCACGATCGGGGTGATGGCGGAGGCGAGACGGCGGGCGTGCGTACGGGAGTTGGCGGCGGCCAGCTCACCGGACGCGCCGCCCGCACGCAGCGGGAGCCCGAAGACGGTGGCGCAGGCGCGGGCGATCAGCGGGCCGAGCAGGGCGACGGCGAGCATGAAGAGCATGACGACGCCGAGGGCCGCGTTGGCGGCGTCCGGGCCGCTGCTCGTGGCGGCCAGGCTCGCGCAGGCGGCGCCGCCGGCCAGGGCGGCGAGGCCGAGCGGGGTACGGATCCACCCGGGCCGCAGCCGTTCCACGGCGGCCGCGGCGAGGGCCCGGCCGGGGCGGATGCGGGCGGGGCGGCGGGAGGCGGCCCAGCCGGCGATCAGGGCGGCGGCCAGTCCGAGGCCGACCGCACTGACCAGGGGGATCCAGGAGACGACGAGGTCGACCGCGGCCGGGACGGCGCCCTTGGCCTTGAGCTGCCCGAACCACCAGGACGCCAGCGCGATGCCGGGTACGCAGCCCAGTACACCCGCGACCGGAGCGACGAGCAGGGCTTCGGTGGCGACCGTACGGCGGATCTGGCGCGGGGTGGCTCCGACGGCGCGCAGCAGGGCGAACTCGCGGGAGCGCTGCGCGACGGAGAGGGCGACGGTGCCCGCGGCGGTGAAGACGGCGACGAGCGTGGCGATCCCGCCGAAGGAGCCGCCGAGGCCGGTCAGCACCTCCTGGGCCCCCGTGAGCCGTGCGTCGAGGGCGCGGGCGTCTCCGGTCAGCACCTGGGCGCGGCCGTCGACGGCGGCCCGGGCCTGCGCCGCGTCGGCGCCGAACAGCACGATGGCGTCGAGCCCGTCGGGGTGTCCGGACAGGATGCGCGCCTCGGTGTCGGCGAACCAGGCTCCGGCCCGGTCGGCGCGCCCCACGACGCGGAACTCCCGGGCTCCGGCGGGGGTGTCGAGCGTGACGCGGTCCGGGCCGTCGGCCCCGCCCAGGACGACTTCGCCCGGGCCGGCCGGGGCGCGGCCCGCGCGGAGCTCCATAGGGCTGAAGGCGGTGGAGCCCCAGCCGGAGGCGTCGAGCGCGCGGCCGGCTCCGTCCCGTACGGGGAACACCACGTCGGGCACCGCCCGCCCCAGCGGGGCCAGTCGCTCCAGCAGGGCGGCGTCCACGCGCGCCCGGTCGGGGAGCTGCGCGGCGACCTCGTAGGCGCCGTCGCCGCGGCCCATCTGCAGGCGGGCCTGCTGATCGGCGGCGACGACGACGGGGGCTTGGGCGTACCGCGTCGGCGGGGTGCTCGCGCGGGCCCCGGTCTCCAGCAGGATTCCGCAGGCGGAGACGATGGCGACGGCCAGGAACAGGGAGACGAAGGTGCCGGCGAAGGCGGCGGGCCGGAACCGGAGCACGGCGCGGGCCAGGCCGTTGGAACGGGGCAGGCGCGGCATCAGGCGGCCGCCCCTGCCCCGGCGTACCGGGGAGCGGACATGGCGGCGGGCGCGGCGGGCGCCGTCAGTGCCGTCATGCGGGCGGCGATCGTGGCGGCGGAGCTGCGCGGGAGCCGGTCGGCGATGAGGCCGTCGGCGAGGAAGAGCACCTGGTCGGCGTGGGCGGCGGCGGCCGGGTCGTGCGTGACCATCACGACGGTGGCTCCGAGGGTGTCCACGGCGCTGCGGAGCAGCCCGAGGACCTCGGTGGCGGTGGTGGTGTCGAGGGCGCCGGTGGGCTCGTCGGCGAAGACCACGTCGGGGCGGGTGACCAGGGCGCGGGCGATGGCCACGCGCTGCTGCTGGCCGCCGGAGAGTTCGGCGGGGCGGCGGCGGCCCTTGCCCTCCAGGCCGACGCGGGCGAGCAGGTCGGCGGCGCGGGCCTGGCCCTGGGAGGCGGTGCGGCCGCCGGCGAGGCGCATGGGGAGCAGGACGTTCTGCTCGACGGTGAGGGAGGGGAGGAGGTTGAAGGCCTGGAAGACGAAGCCGAGGCGGGTGCGGCGGAGCTGGGTGAGCTCGTTCTCGTTCATGCCGGTGATCTCGGTGCCGCCGAGGCGGACGGAGCCCTCGGTGGGGAGGTCCAGCCCGGCGGCGCACTGGAGGAAGGTGGACTTCCCGGAGCCGGAGGGGCCCATCACTGCCGTGAAGCTGCCGCGGGGGAGGCTGAGGTCGATGCCGCGGAGGGCGTGTACGGCGGTGTTGCCGCGGCCGTACCGGCGGCGGACCGCGCGGAGCTCGACTGCGGCGGCGGGTTCGTGGGCCTGCCCGGTCTGCGCCGAGTGCCCGGTCTGCTGCGGTCCGCCCGTGTGCTCCGGTCCGCCCGTGTGCTCCGTCCGCTGCTCGGCCTGCCGTTTGCTGCGCCGGAGCCCCATGGTGTGCCGCCTTCCGTGCCGGTCGACCACCCGGTGGTGATCGTGTCTCCGACGCTACGGAGGGCGGTGGGGTGGCGACCATGGCGGGAGCTGGCGGACGCGTGGTGGGGTAAACCCGACCCTCGGGGCGGGGGGCGGCGGGTCGCCCCGGTGGCTGACGTGCCGCTGGGTCGGCCCTGCGGGGCTGGGTCCCCCACCCGCCCTTCCTCCGTTCCCCGGGCGCTGCCCGGAGCCTGGTCCTCAAGCGCCGGACGGGCTGGGAAGGGCTCCCGGGCTGCGCCCGGACCCGCCGGGGCTGCGCCCGGACCCCGCACCCCGAACGCCGGCGGCGCCGGATGTGGCCGGCTGCGGCCTGCACGCGCGCGCAGCCAGTCCTGTGCCCCGGCGGGGATGGATGCGGCCGGCCCCCGCCTGGACGCGGCGCACCCTGCGACCCGGGGGCTGGGTGGGGGGCGTCAGCCTGCGCATGGGCAACGCGGGTGCGACCCGGCAGGCCGGGAGTGCCGCAGGGCGGTCTCAGCCACGCCGCGACCCTGCAGCCCGGCCGGGGGGCGCTCCCGGCAGCGGGTCCGGGGCGCAGCCCCGGGGAACGGGCGAAGCGTGGGTAGGGGAGGACCTCGCCCCGCAGGGCCCACCCGGGCGCCCCCGCCCACCGGGCCCCGCTCCACAGGGAGGTGGCGGCAGCGCCGACCGGGCCCCGCCGGACGGAGTCCCCCCACAGCCGTGCGGGGGACGCGGCATGGAAGGGGTCGAGCGCAGCGGCACGGAGCCCGCGCTGCCGTGCGGGGGGACGCGGCAAGGGAAGGGGCCCGCGCAGGCGGCGCGTTAAAAGGGTGCGCGGCGGATCAGGAGGAGGGCCCTGTCGTCGTTGACGTCCTTGGCGACCTTTTCGATGAGGTGCCAGGTCGCGCCCTCCCAGCCGGCGGCGACGTAGCGGTCGGCTTCGCCGGTGAGGCGGTCGATGCCCTCGCTGATGTCACGGTCGGCCGTTTCGACCAGGCCGTCGGTGAAGAGCATCAGGACGTCGCCGGGGCGGAGGTTGCCGGGGGCGGCGGTGAACTCGGCGCCGTCGTAGACGCCGAGGAGCGGGCCCTCGCCGGTCATCTCCTTCCAGCGGCCGGTGCCGGCGGAGCGTTGGAGGGCGGGCAGGTGGCCGGCGGAGAGGAGTTCGTAGTCGCCGGTCTCCAGGTCCAGGACGAGGTGGATGGAGGTGGCGAAGCCCTCGTCCCAGTCCTGGCGGAGCAGGTAGCCGTTGGCGGCGGGCAGGAATCCGTGGGGAGGAAGCGCTCCCAGGAGGCCGCCGAAGGCACCCGAGAGGAGGAGGGCGCGGGAGCCCGCTTCCATGCCCTTCCCGGAGACGTCGGTGAGGACGATCTCCAGGGTGCGACCGCCGTTCGTGCGGGCGGCGACGACGAAGTCGCCGGAGAAGGACTGTCCGCCGGCCGGGCGCAGGGCCATCTCACGGTGCCAGCCGCGCGGCAGGGTGGGCAGCTTGCTCTGGACCCGGATGCGTTCGCGCAGGTCGAAGAGCATGGTGCCGCCGCGCCGCCAGGGCACGCCGACGCGGCTGCGGAACTGGGCGATGACCAGGCCGAAGAAGCCGCAGGCCGCGACGACGAGGACGGTGCCGGGGGTGACCCGCGCCGGGCCCTGGGTGTACGGGCCGAGGACGAGGGCTTCGACGATGAGCGCGGCCGCGGAGGCGGCGTACAGGGCGAGCAGGCTGGCGGGGCGCAGCAGCAGGCCGCCGGCGACGATCGGCAGGACGAGCGCGGCGGGCGAGAACCACACGGGCAGCATGAGCGTGCCGCAGGCGATGGCCGGGATGGTCAGGATCAGGCCGCCGAAGGCCAGCCAGTCGGAGGCGTCGCCGCGGAAGTAGTCGACGGCGGATTTGCGCAGCGCGGTGCGCGCCCGGTGCCACATCATGCGGGTCCGGGCCAGGAGGGACTCCACGTGTGCTCCGGCCATTGCTTCGGGACCCTATCCATCCTGGCTGTGCGCGCGCAGGGGTACCCCCAGAGATGGGTCCATCGGCGACCGAAAAGAGATCGACCGGGACGGATTGCCCTGATAGGGATGGCCGTATGCCTCTTGAGACGCGCGTATTGCAGGCCGATGAGTGGGATGTCTGGTACGACCAGCTGGAACTGGCGTTCGGCGGGGTGCCGGAGTCCGTGGAGGAACGGGAGCTCTACCGGTCGCTGACGGAGACGGAGCGGTCCCTCGGCGTCTGGGACGACGGGACCTGTGTCGGCACGGCCGGGGCCTTCTCCTTCCGGCTCTCCGTGCCGGGCGGGGCGCTCGTCCCCGCCGCCGGGGTCACGATGGTGGGCGTCGCCCCCACGCACCGCAGGCGGGGTGTGCTGACCTCGCTGATGCGCCGCCAATTGGACGAGGTCCGGGCGGGTGGTGAACCGATCGCCGTGCTGACGGCCTCGGATCCGGCGATCTACGGGCGCTTCGGTTACGGCACCGCCGCGTACTCGATGTCCGTGGAGATCGACACGACCCGCGTGCGGCTCTCGGTGCCGCCCGGGACCGACGACATACGGATGCGGCTGGTCGATCCGCGCAAGGCCCTGGCCGACTGCGAGCGGGTCTACGCGGCGCTGGTCGCGGGTCGTCCCGGGATGCCGGCCCGGCAGCCGGGCTGGGAGCTGCAGGCGCTGATGGACCCGGAGTCGGAGCGGGGCGGGGCGTCCCCGCTGAAGTGCGTGGTCGCCGAGCGGGCGGACGGCGAGGTGGCCGGGTACGCCCGCTACCGGGTCAAGCCCGAGTGGGACCTGACCGGCTCGGACGGCCGGGTGGAGGTGGCGGACCTCGACGCGCTCGATCCGGCGGCCTACGCGGCGCTGTGGCGCTACGTGTGCTCCATCGACCTGACCTGGACGGTACGGGCCGTCAAGCGGCCGGCCGACGATGCGCTGCTGCACCTGGTCACCGACGTCCGCCGGACGCAGGTGCGGCTGCGCGACTCGATGCACGTACGGCTCGTGGATCTGCCGGCGGCGCTGGCCGCGCGGGCCTACGGGGCTCCGCTGGACGTGGTGCTGGAGGTGGAGGACGCCTTCTGTCCGTGGAACGCGGGGCGCTGGCGGCTGGCCGTCGGCGCGGACGGGGCCGCGGTCTGTACCCGGACGGAGGACCCGGCCGACCTGGAGCTGGCGGTACGGGAGCTGGGCGCGGCCTACCTGGGCGGGGTCACCCTGAACTCGCTGGCCGCGGCAGGCCTGGTGCGCGAGGTGCGGGCGGGCGCGCTGGCCCGTACCTCGCGCGCCTTCGCGGGAGACGTCGCCCCCTGGCTGCCGCACGGGTTCTAGCCCGGGCGCGCGGCTAGGGCCTGTCGTCGAACTCCCGCCTACCGTGCGACGCCGGGAGTGTGACGACGGGCCCTAGCGGACCTGGCACCCCGGGCACCAGAAGAGGTTGCGGGCGGCGAGACCGGCGGTGCGGATCTCGCCCCCGCAGATGTGGCAGGGCATGGCGGCCCTGCGGTAGACGTACACCTCGCCGCCGTGGTCGTCCACCCTCGGCGGGCGGCCCATGGCCTCGGGCAGGTGCTCGTCGCGGACGGTGTCGATGCGGTTGTTGCGCACGCCTTCGCGCATGAGGAGCACCAGGTCGGCCCAGATCGCGTCCCATTCGCCGCGGGTGAGGTCCTTGCCCGGGCGGTAGGGGTCGATGCCGTGGCGGAAGAGGACCTCGGCGCGGTAGACGTTGCCGACGCCCGAGACGACCTTCTGGTCCATGAGCAGGGCGGCGACGGTGGTGCGGGAGCGGGAGATCCGGGCCCAGGCGCGGTCGGGGTCGTCGGAGGGGCGCAGCGGGTCCGGGCCGAGCCGGTCGTGTATCGCCTTCTTCTCGCCCTCGCCGATGAGTGCGCATGCGGTGGGGCCGCGCAGGTCGGCGTAGTGGTCGTCGTTCAGCAGCCGGAGGCGGACCGTTTCCGTGGCGGGCGGGGCCGGGGCGGTGCCGAAGCCGAGCTTCCCGAAGAGGCCGAGGTGGATGTGGATCCAGGCGTCGCCGAGTTCGAGGAACAGGTGCTTGCCGTGCGCCTCGGCGGATTCCAGTTCGCGGCCGTCGAGCAGGGCGGCGCTCTCGGCGAACCGGCCCTGCGGACTGCTCACCCGGACCGGGCGGGCGGCGAAGCGCTCGGTGTGGTCCTCGGCGAGGCGGTGGATCGTATGCCCCTCGGGCACGGCGGAACTCCTCGTGGAACGAAAACAGCCGTGCCACCCCTCAGGGGCGGCACGGCCGGAAGCGGGATCAGCCCTGCGGGTGGTGGGCCGGGATCGGGGGGAGCTCGCCGGTGGTCTCGTAGGCGGAGAGCATGTCGATCCGGCGGGTGTGGCGCTCCTCGTCGGAGTACGGCGTCTTCAGGAACGCGTCGATGAAGCTGACGACCTCGTCCTGGGTGTGCATCCGGCCGCCGACGGAGATGACGTTGGCGTTGTTGTGCTCACGGCCGAGCTCGGCGGTCTGGACGCTCCACGCGAGGATGGCGCGGATGCCCTTCACCTTGTTCGCGGCGATCTGCTCGCCGTTGCCGGAGCCGCCGATCACGATGCCGAAGCTGCCGGCGTCCGCGGCGGTCTTCTCCGCGGCGCGCAGGCAGAACGGCGGGTAGTCGTCCACCGCGTCGTAGATGTGGGGCCCGCAGTCGACGGGCTCGTGGCCGTTGTTCTTGAGCCAGTCCACCAGGTGGTTCTTGAGCTCAAAGCCGGCATGGTCGGATCCGAGGTACACGCGCATGGTCCGAGTGTGGCACGAGCCGGGCCGGGGACCCGCCGCGGGGTGTCGCGTAAGTCACTTCTAAAGCTCAAGTAAACCCAAAGAACGCAGATGGGACACCGCGGGACCAAGGTCCTGGACGTTCGCCCCGATGCAACGATCCGGATTGGGGTCTTCCGCCCTGCGTTCATCTCGGGTTTGAATGCCGGGGCTCGCCACCCGAGAACCTAAGGATCCGTCCATGAGCTCCACGACGACCCTTCAGAAGGAAGGCGCCCCCACCGGCAATCCCGGTGACGGCCAGCCCTCCGACGGTCTGAAAGCCGGTCTCAAGAACCGCCACCTGTCCATGATCGCCATCGGCGGTGTCATCGGCGCAGGACTCTTCGTCGGCTCCGGCGGCGGTATCGCCAAGGCCGGTCCCGCCATCCTGCTGTCCTACGCGCTGGTCGGCGTGATGGTCGTCTTCGTCATGCGGATGCTGGGCGAGATGGCCGCCGCCAGCCCGAACTCCGGCTCCTTCTCCGCGTACGCCGACCGGGCGCTCGGCCGCTGGGCGGGCTTCTCCATCGGCTGGCTGTACTGGTTCTTCTGGGTCGTCGTCCTGGCCGTGGAGGCCACCGCCGGCGCGGTCATCCTCGAAAGCTGGATCCCGGCCGTCCCGCAGTGGGCCTGGGCGCTGATCGTGATGGCCGTGCTGACGGTCACCAACCTCGGCTCGGTCGCCTCGTACGGCGAGTTCGAGTTCTGGTTCGCCGGCATCAAGGTGGTCGCCATCGGCGGCTTCGTGATCATCGGCATGCTGGCCGTCTTCGGCGTGCTGCCGGGCTCGGACAACCCGGGTGCGGGCTTCGCCCACCTCACCGACACGGGCGGCTTCATGCCGAACGGCTGGGGCTCGGTCCTCACCGGTGTGCTGATGGTCGTCTTCTCCTTCATGGGCAGCGAGATCGTCACGCTGGCCGCCGGCGAGTCCGAGGACCCGCGGCGCGCGGTCACCAAGGCCACCAACTCGGTGATCTGGCGCATCGGCGTCTTCTACCTGGGCTCGATCTTCATCGTGCTGACCCTCCTGCCGTGGAACGACGCCTCGATCGTGGAGAAGGGCTCGTACGTCGCCGCCCTGGACTCGATCGGCATCGCGCACGCCGGCCAGATCATGAACGTGATCGTCCTGACGGCCGTCCTGTCCTGCCTGAACTCGGGCCTGTACACCGCCTCCCGCATGGCCTTCTCGCTGGGCGAGCGCGGTGACGCCCCGAAGGCCTTCGCCAAGGTGAACAAGAAGGGCGTCCCGACGGCCGCGATCCTGGGCTCGGTCGTCTTCGGCTTCGCCGCCGTCTACTTCAACTACGCCTTCAAGGACACGGTCTTCAGCTTCCTGCTGAACGCCTCGGGCGCGATCGCGCTGTTCGTGTGGCTGGTCATCTGCCTGACCCAGCTCCGGATGCGCGGGATCCTCATGCGCGAGGCCCCGGAGAAGGTGACGGTGAAGATGTGGTTCTTCCCGTACCTGACCTGGGCCACCGCCGCGATGATCACCTTCGTCCTCGGCTACATGGTCTACGACAAGGACAACCGCGAGACCGTCCTGCTGTCGCTGCTGGTCGCGGCCGTGGTGATCGCGCTCGGCGTGGCACGCCAGCTCCGCCGCAAGGCCGCCCTGAAGGCCTCCGCGTAGCTCCTGCGAGAACGACGGCAGCCCCGGACCGCGCAGTGCGGTCCGGGGCTGCCGTGTGGAGCGGGGGGGGGGTACGAGCGCTCACGCGCGGCCGAGGAGCTTCCAGGCGGTCGGCAGCAGGCCCATCGCCAGCGCCGCCTTGAGGGCGTCGCCGATCAGGAAGGGCGTCAGCCCGGCCGCGACGGCCGCGCCGAAGGACATCCCGGCGGACAGCGCGAGGTAGGGGACGCCGACGGCGTAGATGACCGCGGAGCCCAGCACCATCGTGCCCGCCGTACGCAGCACCGAGCGGTCCGCGCCGCGCCGCGCGAGGGCGCCCACGACGGTGGCGGCGAGCAGCATGCCGAGGACGTAGCCGAAGGAGGCGCCGCCCGCGCCGGAGCTGCCGCCCGCGAACCACGGCACACCGGCCGTGCCGGCCAGCGCGTAGAGGGCCAGCGCGAGGAAGCCGCGGCGGGCACCGAAGGCGGTTCCGACCAGGAGCGCCGCGAAGGTCTGGCCGGTGACGGGGACCGGGGAGCCGGGGACGGGCACGGCGATCTGCGCCGCCAGACCGGTGAGCGCGGCTCCGCCGGCCACCAGCGCGATGTCGCGGACGCGGCTCGCGGGCAGCAGGTCGGCGAGGACGGCGCCGGGCCGGAAGGAGACGGAAGCAGTGCTCATCGGGGACTCCGCGGGAGGTGGGGTCGACAGGGACGATCACCGACGTTAGTCCCGGTCCCGGGGCCGCATCAGGGTCGCCCGGGACAAAGCCGTACTCCCTGGTTTGGTGGGGAGTACACAAAGACCCCGCCCCACGCCCGAGGTGCAGTGATCCGCATCACGAGCAATGAACGTCAACACGTCCGTTTTGCGCGGATGGGCGCTCTCCGGAGAGACTGTAGGGTCCCTCCAACTGTCGCGGAGCCCCCACCGCCGCCAGGCCTTAGAGAGTACGAGCACCCCTCATGCGCGACCTCCCGTCCGCCCCTCCCGGCACCACGGACGAGCTCCCACCCGAGCCCCTGAGCCACAGCCTCAAACAGCGCCACCTGACCATGCTGGGCCTCGGCGGCGTGATCGGCGCCGGGCTGTTCGTCGGCTCCGGCGCCGGCATCACCATCGCCGGTCCCGCGATCATCTGCTCGTACCTGCTCGCGGGCATCCTCGCGATGCTCGTGATGCGGGCGCTCGGCGAGATGTCGGCCGCGATGCCCGCCTCCGGCTCGTTCTCCGTCTACGCGGAGAAGGCGCTCGGCCGCTGGGCCGGCTTCTCGGCCGGCTGGCTCTATTGGTTCCTGCTGGTCGTCGTGCTGGCCGTGGAGGCCACGGCCGCGGCGAAGATCGCGAACGGCTGGCTGCCCTCGGTCGACCAGTGGGTCTGGGTGCTCCTGTTCATGGTGGTCTTCACCGTGAGCAACCTGGCCGCGGTGCGGAACTTCGGCGAGTTCGAGTTCTGGTTCGCGGCGCTCAAGGTCGGCGCGATCGTGCTGTTCCTGATCCTCGGCACCCTGGCCGTCTTCGGCTTCCTCCCCGACACGGATCCGGTCGGCATGGCCAATCTGACCGGCCAGGGCGGCTTCTTCCCGAACGGCGCGGGCGGTGTGGTCGCCGGCATGCTGGCCGTCGTGTTCGCCTTCGGCGGCCTGGAGGTCGTCACCATCGCGGCCGCCGAGTCGGACGATCCGGCCAGGTCCGTGTCCCGGGCGGTGCGCAGCGCCGTGTGGCGCATCCTCTTCTTCTACGTCGGCTCGATGCTGGTCATCGTGACCCTGCTGCCGTGGAACTCGCTGACGCCGGGCCAGAGCCCGTACGTGGCCGTCCTCGACTCGATCGGCATCGCGCACGCGGGCCAGATCATGGACGTCGTGATCTTCGTGGCCCTGCTGTCGGCGCTCAACGCGAACCTGTACGGGTCCTCGCGCATGGTGTTCTCGCTGGCGGAGCGGGGCGAGGCGCCGAAGTCCCTGCTGAAGGTGTCGGCCGGCGGGGTGCCGCGCCGGGCGGTCTTCGCGTCGGTGGCCTTCGGCTTCTTCTCGGTGGTGCTGAACCTGCTGTGGCCGGACACCATCTTCCTCTACATGCTCAACGCGGTCGGCGCGGTGCTGATCTTCGTGTGGGCCCTGATCGCGGTCTCGCAGCTGAAGCTGCGCGCGAAGATCGAGCGGGACATGCCGGAGCGGCTGACGCTGCCGATGTGGCTGTTCCCGTACGCGACGTGGGCGGCGCTGATCGGGATGGCCACGGTGCTGGTGCTGATGCTGTTCGACGACTCGGCGCGGCCTCAGTTGCTGTGGTCCTCGGGGGCCGCGGCCGCGGTGCTGCTGGTGGCGTGGATCAGGGAGCTGCGCGGCGCGAAGGCCTGACCTCCCGTCCGGTCCCCGCGAAGGCCCCCGCGCACACCGCGCGGGGGC
>NZ_JBEXPT010000156.1:0-12484 GCF_040612195.1 Streptomyces sp. NPDC006450
TGCAGTGAATCGTTTTCAGACGGGTCACCTCCCCACGGCCCGCCCGGCCCGCGCCCGCCGCCACCCGGGCCGCCCTGACCGCGCTGGCCGCCCTGGCCGCCCGCCGGGCCGCGCTGCTGCGGGGGCCGGCCGCCGCCGCGCCGCTCGCCCCGCTCCTCGCGCTGCCTCGGGGCGCCGCCCTCGGCGCCGCCGCGCTCCGCCTCGTCCTCCAGCCGCAGCGTCAGCGAGATCCGCTTGCGCGGGATGTCCACGTCCATGACCTTGACGCGGACGATGTCGCCGGGCTTCACCACGTCCCGCGGGTCCTTGACGAAGTTCTTCGACAGCGCCGAGACGTGCGCCAGCCCGTCCTGGTGGACGCCGATGTCGATGAAGGCTCCGAAGGCGGCCACATTGGTGACCACGCCCTCCAGGATCATCCCGGGGGCCAGGTCGCCGATCTTCTCCACGCCCTCCTTGAAGGTCGCCGTCTTGAACGCGGGACGCGGGTCCCGGCCGGGCTTCTCCAGCTCGCGCAGGATGTCCGTGACCGTCGGCAGGCCGAAGGCCTCGGTGACGAACTGCTCCGGGCGCAGCGAGCGCAGCACCCCGGTGTTGCCGATCAGGGCCGCCACCTCGCTGCCCGCCGTCTTGCCCATGCTGCGGACCACCGGGTAGGCCTCGGGGTGCACGCTGGAGGAGTCCAGCGGGTCGTCCCCGCCGCGGATCCGCAGGAAGCCCGCGCACTGCTCGTACGCCTTCGGGCCGAGCCGGGCCACGTCCTTGAGCCCCTTGCGGTTGCGGAAGGGGCCGTTGGCGTCGCGGTGCGCCACGATGTTCTCGGCGAGTCCGCCGCTGATGCCCGATACGCGCGACAGGAGCGGCGCGGAGGCGGTGTTGACGTCGACGCCGACGCCGTTCACACAGTCCTCGACCACGGCGTCGAGCGACCGCGAGAGCTTCACCTCGGACAGGTCGTGCTGGTACTGGCCGACGCCGATCGACTTAGGGTCGATCTTGACCAGTTCGGCGAGCGGGTCCTGCAGGCGCCGGGCGATGGAGACGGCGCCGCGCAACGACACGTCCATGTCCGGGAGTTCCTGCGAGGCGAAGGCGGACGCCGAGTACACGGAGGCGCCGGCCTCCGAGACCATCACCTTGGTGAGCTTGAGCTCGGGGTGGCGGGCGATGAGGTCCGCGGCGAGCTTGTCGGTCTCCCGGGAGGCCGTGCCGTTGCCGATGGCGACGAGCTCGACCGCGTGCTCCTTGGCGAGGCGGGCCAGCTTGGCCAGGGCGTCGTCCCACTTGTTCGCGGGCACGTGCGGGTAGATCACGTCGGTGGCGACCACCTTGCCGGTGGCGTCGACCACGGCCACCTTCACGCCGGTGCGGAAGCCCGGGTCCAGCCCGAGCGTCGCGCGGGTGCCGGCGGGTGCGGCGAGCAGCAGGTCGCGCAGGTTGGACGCGAAGACCCGTACCGCCTCGTCCTCGGCGGCCGCGCGCAGCCTGGAGCGCAGGTCGATGCCGAGGTGCACCTGGATCTTCGTGCGCCAGGCCCAGCGGACGGTGTCGGCGAGCCACTTGTCGCCGGGGCGGCCGTGTTCGCTGGGGGCCTTGATGCCGAAGCGCCGCGCGACCATGGCCTCGTACGTGGAGGGCCCCGGGGTCTCGCTCGGTTCCTCCGGCTCCAGGGTGAGGTCGAGGACGTCCTCCTTCTCCCCGCGGAGCATGGCGAGCACGCGGTGCGAGGGGAGGGCGGTGAACGGCTCGGTGAAGTCGAAGTAGTCGGCGAACTTGGCGCCCGCCTCCTCCTTGCCCTCGCGGACCTTCGCGGCGAGCCGGCCGCGGCCCCACATGCGTTCGCGGAGTTCGCCGATGAGGTCGGCGTCCTCGCCGAACTTCTCGGTGAGGATGGAGCGGGCGCCCTCCAGGGCGGCGGCCGCGTCGGCCACGCCCTTGTCCGCGTCGACGAACGCGGCGGCCGCCACGGCCGGTTCCTGCGAGGGATCGGCCAGCAGCCCCTCGGCGAGCGGCGCGAGGCCGGCCTCGCGGGCGATCTGCGCCTTGGTGCGGCGCTTGGTCTTGAAGGGGAGGTAGATGTCCTCCAGCCGTGCCTTGGTGTCGGCCGCGTTGATGCGGGCCTCCAGCTCGGCGTCGAGCTTGCCCTGCTCCCGTACGGAGTCGAGGATCGCCGCGCGCCGGTCCTCCAGCTCGCGCAGGTAGCGCAGCCGCTCCTCCAGGGTGCGCAGCTGGGCGTCGTCGAGCATCTCGGTCGCTTCCTTGCGGTAGCGCGCGATGAACGGCACGGTCGAGCCGCCGTCGAGCAGCTCGACGGCGGACTTGACCTGCCGCTCCCGTACGCCGAGCTCCTCGGCGATCCTGCCTTCGATGGACATCGTCACTGTGCGGTCCCGCCTGCCTTCGTACGTATGCGTGATGCCGGTGCGTGCTGCGTGCTGCGTGCTGCGTGCTGCGTGCTGCGTGCTGCGTCGGAAGGCTGCCAATTGTGGCAGGTGGCGGCGCCGGACGTCGGGAGCCGGGCCCGGTCCGGGTCTCAGGCCTTGCCCATGAGGTCTCCGGGGAAGGCTCCGGCGACGAAGGCCTGGAGGGTGAGACCGCCGCCGATCTCCGCGAGCCGGGCGACTCCGGCCGCGCCGAGGTGCTCGTACGGAGCCTCGTCCAGGCGGTCGGTCTCCGTCTCCAGCGCTTCGCGCAGCGCCGCGCCCTCGGACGTGAGCTCGCCCTCGGCGTCGAGCAGGCCGCGCTCGCGAAGGCGGTCCGCGGCCGCGTCGAGGTCGGACTGCTCCCAGCCGCGGATGTACTTGATGTACTTCGGGGTCATGCCGTGGCCGCTGGCCGTGTGGCTGACCAGGGCCTCGACCGGGTCCAGGCCGAGGGTGAGCAGAGCGACGAGGTGTCCGTCGCCGCGGTGCTCGCGCAGCAGGGTGGTGGCGTGCCACAGCCTGAGGTGCGGCTCCTCGGGTACCGGGAGGTCCGCGTGGGCCGAGTAGAGCGTGCGGGCGTGCCGGGTGCAGGCCTCGGTCGCGCGCATCGCCAGCCCGGCGGCCTCGCCGATCTCGGGGGAGGCGATGGTCTCCTCGCCGAGGAGCCGGCGCAGCGTGGTGTCCACGGCCCGCAGCCGGGCGGCGGTGACCTGCTCGGGGGTGGCGGTGTCCCAGACGGCGGGCAGGTGCCGGGCTACGAGGTCGTGGCGGTAGTTGTAGAAGGTGGCCGTCACCGTGCCCGCGCCGACCGCGCCCATGGCGGCGGAGCGGGAGGCGAGGTTGACGGCGTTGCGGTCGGTGATCCCGAGAGCGGCGAACTCCTTGCCGAGGTCGGGCGAGAAGTAGACGGTGGAGTGCAGCGGGTTGATCGCCCCGTGCCAGCAGCTGCGGGCGGCGTGCGCCGGAAGAGTCATGGCGTGCAGGCTAACGACTGCTTGGTATGGAGAGAAGGGCGGGGCGGGGCGCCCCCGGTGGACCGGCGGCGGGGAGGGACTGTCCGCTACCGGCCCGGTACATGGCCGGCATCGGGCCCCTGCTGGGGCGTCCACCAGCTCATCAGTCCCCACGCGGCCAGACCGGTCGCCACCAGGGCGAGGGCGATGCCCGCCCCGCGGTGCCGCCGGGCCAGTGCGTACGCGGCTGGCGGGATCAGCACTCCGCCGAGGAGGATCAGCGGCAGGTCGAGGAAGAGGACGGAGAGGTCCTGGTCCTCGCTCTCGAGCCCGCCGTCGAGGGAGTAGGCCGCCCTCGAGGCCCAGATCATCCCGCCGGTCACCGCGCCCAGGCCGGCAAGGACGGCCTGCACGGTCGGTATGACCTCGACTCTGTTCCCCATGGTGTGGATCCGATCCTCGGTGTGCAGGGGTCGGAAGGTTACCCAGCCGCAGGAGCGGAAGACCCCTCTCCGGCACGGCCTTGCCGCAGAGGGGGCGATCCGGGGCTACTTCAGCTCGGCTCCGGTGGCGACGACGACCCCGTAGAGCTCGGTGACCGTGGCGAGGGCCGCCTGATGGATCTGCCGCGCCGTCAGGGCGCCTGCCGGGCTTTCCAGCGCTCGCGTCGCCGATGCGTCGGCGACGACCGTCGGAGCGTAGCCGTGCAGGAAGGCGCCCTCGGTGGTGAACAGGGTGCACATGTTGGTCATGAACCCGGCGATGATCAGGTTCTTGCGGCCGGTGGCCTCGATGATCTCGTGGAGATCGGTCCCGTGGAAGCCGTTCGGGACGGACTTGGTGACGACGGCCTCGCCGGCCCGGGGGGCGACGGAGGCGTGGAGGGTGCCCGGCTCGGTGTCGACGCCGTAGCCGCCGTCCCGGACGTGGACGACGGGGGTGCCGGCCTCACGGGCCCGGGCGAGGAGCCGGGAGGCGGAGGCCAGCGCCGGTTCCCAGCCTTCGAGTTCCATGACGCCGCCGGTGTAGGTGTTCTGGTAGTCGATCAGGACCAGCACCGCGTCCTCGAAGGTCGCGGGGGTCTCGTCGAAGCCGTTGAGCTGACGCAGGGTGGTGGTAGCCATGGGGGTGCCGTTCTCGCGGGGGTGGGGTTGCGGCCGACTCGGGGGCCACGACCGCAACGCTAGGACGCCGCGAACGCCCGGGCAATGACGGCCGACCCGCAGATCAGGACATCGATCGGCGCAGGCCGGGAGCGGTGCGCGGGGTGTCGCCGCCACCCGGATCGGCGCGTTCCGCACGGGCGTCTTTCAGACGCGTGGCGATCGTGTGACAGGAGGCGCTGTCGACATGACGCGGGGTCCCGGGTGTGAATACGGTCGAACGGAAGCCACTCCCCTACCACTTGGAGTTCAAGGTGCACCGCAAAGTCATCGCCCCGAGCGTGCTCGCCGCCTCCCTTCTGCTGGTGATCCCGGCGTCGGCGGCGAGTTCCGTTCCGGGCGCACCGGGTATCGGCGATCCCTATTACCCGGCCAGCGGCAACGGCGGGTACGAGGTGTCCCATTACGACCTGCGCCTCCGGTACCAGCCGAAGACCGACCTGCTGGAGGGCACCGCCACCCTGCTCGCCACCGCCAAGCAGGACCTGTCCCGCTTCAACCTCGACTTCGGTCTGGACGTCAGCGAGATCCGGGTCAACGGAGTCAAGGCGAAGTTCGCCAAGTCCGGGGTGTCGGAGCTGGAGGTCACCCCGGCCTCCCCGCTGCAGCGGGGCCGGCAATCGAGCGTGGTCGTCAAGTACGCGGGCAAGCCCTCGGAGTTCAAGGTCGACGGCTGGTCCGCCTGGCAGCGCACCCCGGACGGCGGCGTCGCCGCGCAGGAGCCGGACGTGGCGGCCTGGTGGTTCCCGAGCAACGACCACCCGCTCGACAAGGCCACCTTCGACGTGTCGGTGAACGTGCCCGACGGCACCCAGGCCATCAGCAACGGCGTTCTGCAGTCGCAGAGTTCACGGCTGGGCTGGACCCGGTACAACTGGCGCTCGAACAAGCCGCAGGCCACGTACCTCGCCACCCTCGCCATCGGCAAGTTCGACATCACCACCGACAAGACGGCGAGCGGGCTGCCGATCCTGAACGCCTACAGCCAGGACCTCGGCGACAACGCGGGCGCGGCGCGCGCCAGCGTGGAGCGGACCGGCGAGGTCGCGGAGTGGCTGGAGGGGCTCTTCGGGCCGTACCCCTTCAACGCACTCGGCGGGTACGTACCGAACGTGCCCAGCGGGTTCGCGCTGGAGACGCAGACCCGGCCGTTCTACAGCCCCCGGCAGTTCGCGAACGGCGCGAACGTGTCGGTGGTCGTGCACGAGCTGGCCCACCAGTGGTACGGGGACAGCGTGTCGGTGAACGGCTGGAAGGACATCTGGGTCAACGAGGGATTCGCCCGCTACAGCCAGTGGCTGTGGTCGGAGAAGGAGGGCGAGGGCACCGCGCAGGAGCTCGCCGACTGGGCGTACGGGCTGCGTCCGGCCGAGGACCCGTTCTGGCAGGTCAAGCCGGGTGACCCGGGGCCGGAGAACCAGTTCCACGGAGCGGTCTACGACCGTGGCGCGATCGCCCTCCAGGCGCTGCGCAACCGGATCGGTGACGAGCAGTTCTTCCGGATCCTGAAGGGCTGGCCGACCGAGCGGGCCTACGGCAACGTCAAGGTCGGCGACTTCGTCCGGTACGCGGAGAAGGTCTCGAACCAGCCGCTCGCGCAGCTCTTCGATACCTGGCTGTACACCCCGGGCAAGCCGGACGCCTCTGCGCTGAACACGACGAAGAAGCTGCCGGCCGCGACCACGGGCACCCGTACCCTCCGGTCCCCGGCCGCGCGGCCGGCGGCCGAGCCGAAGTCCTGGAAGAAGATCGCCGCGACGGACTCCGTGCACGACGACCACTGACCCACCGCTTTGCGGAGCTGCGCGCCGGCGCCCCTCAGGGGGCGGCGGCGCGTACGCGCGCCCGGGCCGCGCGGGCGATCGGGAGGTAGCGCAGGCGCTCCGGCAAGAGGGGTACGAGCAGGCGCAGGGCCGTGCTGAACCGGCGCAGGCGGCGCTCCTGGGCCGGGGTCCACTCCAGGCCGATGGCGGCGCGCGCCTCGGGCGGCATGTAGCCGGCGGTGACGAAGGCCCGGAAGTGCAGGAAGGCGGCCCGCAGGACGGGCCAGGTCAGGCGCAGCAGGAGCCGGACGGGCAGGGGGCCTCCGGCGGGGCGGGGCAGCGGCGCGTCGGTGGCGAGGAGTTCGCGGGCGACCTTGGTGGGCTCGATCTCCTCGGCCAGCATCCGGTGGTAGTAGGGCCAGTACTCCTCGATGCTCTGCGGCATGTCCCGGTCGTGCAGGCCGAGGATGCGGCCGACCTGGAGCCATTCGCGGTAGAGCTGGCGCTCCTGGGCCGGGGTGAAGGGGCGCAGCAGGTAGCGCCCGGCGTAGAGGTAGACGGGGAAGCCGGTGGCGTGCACCCAGGCGTAGCAGCCCGGGTCGAGGGAGTGGTAGCGGCGCCCCCGGGTGTCGGTGCCCTGGATCTCCTTGTGCAGGCGGCGCACCCGACGCCCCTCGGCCGCGGCGTCGGCACCGCCGTACACCCACAGCTGGACGGAGCGCAGGGAGCGCTCGCCGCGGCCCCAGGGGTCGGTGCGGAAGACGGAGTGCTCGTCGACCCCGGCGCCGATGGCGGGGTGGGCGACCTGCAGGGTGAAGGCGGCGGGCAGCATGAGCAGCGCGCGAACGTCTCCTGCGATGGTCCAGAGCACTCCCCCGGGCGGCGGGGGCTCGGGGTCGATCCGGCGGCCGCGGGTGCGGGGTGCCGCCTTCTCCGTCCCGTCCGTCTGCTCCGTCCCCTCCCGGGGCCGGTCCGTCGCGCTCATCCGTGGGCCCCCAGGGTGTCGGAACTGCCGTTCTCCCAGTATGCAGGGGGTCCGGCGGCTTCCGCCGGACCCTGTGGACGGTGCATCCTGCGGCCATGGACCTGTCCCCCTCGGCCGTGCTGAAGACCCTGGCCCCCTGGATGCTGGCCGGCACTGCCGTGACGCTGGCCCTGGTATTCGCGGTGCTCGTCGCGCTGTTCGCGGTGGCGTACCTCCTCCTGCGGTTCCGGCGGCACCGGGAGAACGCCTCCGGCGTCGCCGACGGCTCCGGCACCTCGGGAGCAGGCGGTCTCGGGGCCTTCACCTGGACCTCCGCGCAGGACGACGAGCGGCGGGCCGGGTGAGGACCCGGGCCCGGAACACCGAAGAAGTACGTCTGCGTCCAGAAACCCGTGTCACAGGTGTTACCGCGAAGTAACCCTGGCTGCTTGGATGGCGGAGCCGATCTTCCCCCACAGGAACGAGGGAGACCTCCATGCCCCAGATCCAGCCCCGCAGGGCCCGTGCCGCCGCCGCGGCCGTCGCCGCGATCGCCGTCGGATCGCTCGTCGCCACGACGGCTCCGGCCGCCACCGCCGCCGGGAGCGCCGCCGCGCCGCGGCTCAGCGTCCTGTCGTACAACGCGTTCCTGATGAGCAAGAGCCTGTACCCCAACTGGGGCCAGGACCACCGGGCCGCGGAGATCCCCAAGGCTTCCTGGTACAAGGGCCACGACGTGGTCGTGCTCCAGGAGGCCTTCGACAACGGTGCCTCGGACGCGCTGAAGGCCAACTCGGCCGCGCAGTACCCGTACCAGACCCCTGTCGTGGGCCGCAGCAAGACCGGCTGGGACGCGACGGGCGGCGCCTATTCCTCCACCACCCCGGAGGACGGCGGCGTCGCGATCGTCAGCAAGTGGCCCATCCTGCGCAAGGAGCAGGTGGTCTACAAGGACGCCTGCGGCGCCGACTGGTGGTCCAACAAGGGCTTCGCCTACGTCGTGCTGAACGTGAACGGCACCAAGGTCCACGTGGTCGGCACGCACGCCCAGTCCACCGACCCGGGCTGCGGCGCGGGCGAGGCGGCCGAGATGCGCGCCCGCCAGTTCCGGAACATCGACGCGTTCCTGGACGGCAAGAACATCCCGGCTGCCGAGCAGGTCATCGTGGCGGGCGACCTGAACGTCGACTCGCGCACCCCGGAGCTCGCCACCATGCTGGCCAACGCCGACCTGGCGGACTCCGACACCCGCACGGGCCACCCGTACTCCTTCGACACCGCGCTGAACTCGATAGCGAAGTACCGCTACCCGACGGACCCGCGCGAGGACCTGGACTACGTGCTCTACCGCAAGGGCAACGCGCGCCCGGCGAACTGGGAGAACAACGTGGTCCTGGAGCAGTCGGCTCCCTGGACGGTCTCCAGCTGGGGCACCTCCTACACGTACGACAACCTCAGCGACCACTACCCGCTGATCGGCCGCTGATCCGCGGCCGGGACATGGCAAGGGGGTGCCCGCCGCGATCCGGCGGGCACCCCCGCTCCTCGTCCCCGGCCCTTGGCCGTCGGCCGTTCGCCTTCGCCCGCTCCCACTCGCTCACGTAGTCCTGGAAGATCTCCCGCAGGTGGTGACCGATCTTCAGGTAGTCCAGGGCGTCGAGGTTGGCCGACGAGACGCGCACCGACACCATCCCCAACCCTTGTCCGGTGAGCGTCGATCTGCTCACCGGACAAGGGCCGTTCGTGTGACGGACCTTCCTACGAAGCTTCGTGCGGCTCCTGCGCGTGCGGCTGCGCGTACAGCCCGTCGATCAGCTCCGCGTACTTCTCCCGGATCACCCGGCGGCGCAGTTTCAGGGACGGGGTCAGCTCCCCCGAGTCCGGACCCCACTCCTCGGTCAGCAGCCGGTAGCGCTTGATCTGCTCGGTGCGGTTGAGCCGGGCGTTGGCGGCTTCGACGGCCCGGTCGATCTCCTCCCGTACGGCCGGGTGCGCGGCGAGTTCCGCGGGCGTGGCGGCCTCGATGCCATGGGCCTGCGCCCAGGCAGGGGCGAGTTCGGGGTCCAGGACGAGGAGGGCGACGAGATAGGAGCGGCCGTCTCCGTGCACCAGCGCCTGTCCGATCAGCGGGTGTTCCTTGACGGTGTTCTCCACGAGCGCGGGCGAGACGTTCTTCCCGTTCGAGGTGATGATCAGTTCCTTCTTGCGGTCGGTCAGCCAGAGGAACCCTGCCTCGTCGAGCCGCCCGATGTCCCCCGTCGGGAACCAGCCCGCCTCGTCGGAGGCGCTCTCCACCGAGCCGTCCGGGAGGAGGTATCCGCCGAAGACCGTCTCCCCGCGCGTGAAGATCTCCCCGTCCTCGGCGATCCGCAGCTCCAGCCCCTGGATCGGCCGCCCTACGGAGCCCAGCCGGAAGCCGTCCGGGCTGTTGACCGTGCACACGCCGGAGGTCTCGGTCAGCCCCCAGGCGTCCATGATCGTGATCCCCCAGCCCGCCCAGAAGCGGACCACGTCGATCGGCATGGGCGCGGTGGCGCTCGCCGTCCAGACGAGGCGGTCCAGCCCGGCCAGCGTCAGCAGCGGGTCCAGCACCCGTTCCTTGGCCCCGGCGTACGAGGCTTCGAGCTCGGCCGGGACCTCCTCGCCGCGCTCCCGGTGCCCCGCCCGCTCGCGTGCCAGTTCGTTGGCGGCTTCGATGGCGCGGCGCTGCTCCTCCGGCAGCCGTCCGAGCACCGCCCGTACGGAGGCGGCCAGCTTCTCCCACACCCTGGGCACCCCGAAGAACTGCACCGGGTGCAGCTCGCGCACCGCGACCGACACGGCGGCCGGGTCGGCGCACAGCCGGACGTGGGCGGCCCGCAGGAGCGGGAGGTAGATGCCGAGGATCCGCTCGGCGATGTGCGCGAAGGGCAGGTAGCACAGGTGCTCGGCGTGCTCGGGCAGCTCGATGTGCCGGTCGAGGCGGACGGACTGGAGCACGATGTTGCGGTGGGTCAGGCGCACCCCCTTGGGGTCGCCGGTGGTGCCCGAGGTGTAGACGACGGTCAGCGGGTCCTCGGAGCGGGACTCCCGCCAGGCCTTCTCGAAGGCTTCGGGGCGGTGCAGCCGGGCGCCGCCGGCGTAGACCGACCCGTACGTCGAGTGCGGGCCCGCTTCGCGGGCCTCGGCCACGACGAGCCGTTCCAGCGGGGTTTCGGGGTCGGCCAGCAGCGGCTCCCACCGGGCCAGCTCCCGGGCCCCCTCGACCACGGCGAGCCGGGCGCGGCTGTGGCGGGCTATGTGGGCGATCTGCTCGGGCGCGGAGGTCCCGTACACGGTGACGGGGACGGCGCCGAGGTGGACCAGGGCGAGGTCGCTGAGCCAGTGCTCGGGCCGGTTGCCCATCATCAGCAGGACGTGCTCGCCGCGCTCGACGCCCAGGGAGGCGTAACCGGCGGCGAGGACGGCCACCTTGCGGCGGACGTCCGACCAGCTGAGGGTGGTCCAGGCCGTGCCGTCGGGGCCTTCCCGCCACGAGAGGGCGGGCAGGGCACCGTGCTCGGCGGCGTTGCGCGCCAGCAGGGCGGGCAGGGTGAGCTCGTCGGGAGGTGCGGGCAGTCGCAGTTTCGTGGGCATGGGCAGCTCCTTGCCGTTTCACATCGTTGGTGCGACAGCAATACTGTTGAACACGAACCGTGTCGACGCGCTGATCAGAGAGCAAGGCGGAGAGCCCATGACCACCCAGGCACCGGAGCCGGCGTCGCTGACCGTCGACGAACTGGCGGCCAGGGCGGGTGTGACCGTCCGCACCGTACGGTTCTACAGCACCCGCGGCCTTTTGCCCCCTCCCGTGATCGGACCCCGTCGGGTGGGCCGCTACGGTCCGGAGCACCTGTCGCGCCTCGCGCTCATCGAGGAGTTGCAGCACCAGGGCATGACCCTTTCGGCCATCGAGCGCTACCTCGACGCCCTGCCCGACGATCTGAGTGCGCACGATCTGGCCATCCACCGCGCGCTGGTGGCGACCTGGGCCCCGGACGCCGCGCTGGACTCCTCGCGCGCGGAGCTGGAGAAGCGGGCCGGGCGGAGCCTGACGGAGACCGACATCCGGCGGCTGACGGCCATGAACGTGCTGACGCCGACCCCGGAGGGCTTCCGGGTGGACATGGGGCTGCTGCGGCTCGGGGTCGCGCTGCTCGACGTACCGATCGCCCACGAGACGATCCTGGTCGCGCGCGAGGTGCTGCTCGGGCACGCCCGGACGGCCGCGCACCAGTTGACCGCACTGTTCCGGGACGAGGTGTGGGGGCCGTTCACGGAGGGCGAGAGCGACCCGGAGCGGGTGGAGTCGATGAAGGCGCTGTCCGCGCACATGCAGCCGATGGTGGTGCAGGCCCTCGTGACCGCCTTCCAGCGCTCCCTGAAGGAGGAATTGCGGGCGGCCTTCGTCTCGGAGCCGGTAGGTTCAGGCCATGGCGATGATCTACAAGACCACCATGAAGCCCGGTAAGACGGAGCTTCTGACTGCCTGGCTTCCGACGCGGCCGTGGTACGCGTCCACGGGACGAGCCCCCGAGCTGGACCGCTCGGGCGGGTTCCGGCTCGACGACCCGGAGGGTGAGGTCGGCATCGAGTTCATGGTGCTCACCGACCGCTCGGGCGGCCGGGAAACCTCCTATCTGGTGCCGCTCACCTACCGCGGCGCACCGCTCGAAGGTGCCGGAGCCGCTCTGGTGGGCACCTCCGAACACGGGGTGCTCGGCACCCGGTGGATCTACGACGGCGCCCACGACCCGGTACTCGTCGGCCAGTTGCTCGCACTGATCCAAGGCCGCGCCGTGGCGCAGGACCAGTGCGACAGCGATGTGCCCGACGCCTCCGTCACGGCGCTGTTCTCCGGACCGGAGCTCCCCGCGACGCTCTCCCGGGAGGGGCTGGAGATCTCCGACACCGCGCGGGGCACCGAGATCCTCGTGGCGGGCGCCCGGGCGCTCGGGCCGGACGGGGCCCCGGGTACCCCGCCGGTGCTGAGCGTGACGCGCGTCCTGCGGCCCGAGGACGCGCGGGACGACGCCTGCGTCGCGGCCGGGGTCACCGGCCGGATCACCGCCGGCTGGACCACGCCCGACGGCGCGGCCCACCGGGGCGTGTTCGCGGCGCTGCGCGTCACCGCCTGACCCGACCACACGGCCCTCACCCGCCGGGCCCACGAGGCCAGTTCCCTGTCCGCCGTCGTCGT
>NZ_JBEXPT010000157.1:0-12205 GCF_040612195.1 Streptomyces sp. NPDC006450
GGTCGACGCAGGTGATCCGTCCCGCGCCGCCGCAGCGGGTGACGGCGAGACGGTGCGCGGCTTCAGGCGCTCGGGGTGTGCGGGACGTTGCCGTAATAGGCGTCCGGTCCGTGCTTACGGGTGAAGTGCCGCTCCAGCAGGTGCTTCGGCGGTTCGGAGGCTTCCCCGAGACGGGACCCCAGCGCCAGCGTGTGCAAGGCCATCTCCGCCACGGCCTCGCAGACGACGGCGTTGTCCAGCGCCGCCTTCGCGGTGGCACCCCAGGTGAAGGGGCCGTGCCGGGAGACGAGCGCTCCGGGTACCTCGTCGGCCCGCCGGGGGTCGCCGTCGAGCCGGGCGACGATCACCTGTCCGGTGTTGTACTCGTAGTCCCGCGCGCACTGCTCGGCGGTCAGGTCGTCCGTCACGGGGACGGGCCCGTTGAAGGTGTCGGCGTGCGTCGTGCCGAGTACGGGGATGGGGCGGCGCGCCTGGGCGAAGGCGACGGCGTGCGTCGAGTGCGTGTGGGTGACGCCGCCGATGGAGGGGAAGGCCCGGTAGAGGCACCGATGGGTTTCCGTGTCGGTGGACGGCCTGAGGCGTCCCTGGACGACCCGCCCGTCCTCCAGTGCCACCACCACCAGGTCCTCCTCGGCGAGGTCGGCATAGGAGACCCCGGACGGCTTGATGACGAAGACGCCGGCGTCCCGGTCCACTCCGCTGACGTTTCCCCAGGTGAGGGTGGCCAGACCGGCCTCCGGGATGCGCAGGTTGGCCGCGAGGACCTCGCGACGGAGGTCCTTGAGGAAGGTCTCGCTCACTAGGCTCTCACCGTCTCTCCGGCATGCGCGGGGGGGCTTCTCCGGGACCGGGGTCCGGCAGGCCCCGCGATCGCGCATGAGTGGGCTGGACTGATCGGGGGCCGCAGTAGGCATCGCGGCTGGCCTGCCTCGGCAGCCCCGATCAGATTGTGAACGCTAACAAGCAACAATCTCAAGAGGTACGTGCGGATTCCTGCCCACAAGATGCGATCAACGCTGCATAATGTGAACGCCAACATCTCTACCTGGTCGACCATCTTCCGGCCCGTCCGAGATGTGTGCGGGCCGCGGCTGGTTCGGTACCGTGAGGGAAGGCCGCTCGATGAGGAAAGGAAGAGAGTTGACCCAGCTCCCAGACGTCTCGCGAGCGCCCACGATGACGGACGTCGCGCGCGTCGCCGGCGTGTCGCATCAGACCGTCTCGCGGGTGCTCAGCGACCACCCGAACGTCAGCGCCAAGACCCGGGCCGCGGTGACACAGGTCATCGAGCAACTGGGGTACCGCCGCAACTCGGCGGCCCGGGCTCTGGCCACCCGCCGGACCCACACGCTGGGCGTCATCGCGGTGAACACCACTCTGCACGGACCCGCCAGCACCGTGGCGGGAGTGCAGGAGGCGGCTCGTGACCGCGGCTACCTGACGTCCGCCGTCACGCTTCGCACCGCCACGCAGACGGCCCTCGCCGAGGCCATGCAGCACCTCGCCGGGTGGGGGGTGGAGGGGATCGTCGCCGTCACTCCGCAACGCGCTGCGGTGCGCGCCCTGGCGGCACTGGAAGCACCGTGCCCCGTGGTCACCGTGGAAGGCGGCCACACCCTCGACCTGCCGGGGGTGTCGCTGGACCAGAACCTCGGCGCCCGCATGATCACGGAGCACCTCCTCGCATCGGGCCACGCAACCGTGTGGCACGTGGCGGGCCCCCCCGACTGGCTCGAGAGCGAGGCTCGCACACAGGGGTGGGAGGACGCGCTGCGCGATGCCGGCGCCGAGGTGCCGCCCGTGCTGCGCGGCGACTGGAGTCCGCTGTCGGGATACCAGGCCGGCCAGCAGCTGGCGGGTCGGGTTCTGGCATCAGGAGGGCAGGGAGCCGGCCTCACCGCGGTGTTCGTCGCCAACGACCAGATGGCCCTCGGTGTCCTACGGGCCTTGCGGGAGGCGGGCCTGCGAACGCCCGAGGACGTGGCGGTCGCCGGCTTCGACGACATCCCCGAGGCGGAGTTCTTCCCGCCCCCGCTGACGACGATCCGCCAGGACTTCGCCTCGCTCGGCCGCGACAGCATCGGGCTGCTCCTGGACCACATTGAGGGCAGGACCGACGAGTCGACCCATCTGGTGGTGGCGCCCGAGCTCATCGTGCGCGCGAGCACGGCCCGCAGGATCGCTCCCCCCGGCGAATGACCCCCACCTGCACGGCTGTCGGCCCCTCCCGCAGGGAGCCGGGCCCCGAGGGCACCTCGTACGGGGGAAGCCTGCGGCAGGCACGAAAGCCGCTGTCCGGTGGCCCTGCCGCACTGGACTGCGGATACGGCCGCCGCCGTCCATCTCAGGCGGCGACCGTGGTGAAACGGTGGATCGTGGTCGACCGGTACAGCTCCCCCGGGCGCAGGACGACCGTCGGGTAGTCGGGGCGGTTCGGGGAGTCCGGGAAGTGCTGGGTCTCCAGCGCGACCCCCGCGTAGGCGTGGTACGGCCTGCCTGCCTTGCCCGTGATGTCACCGGCCAGGCCTTGCGCGGTGTGGACCTGGATGCCCGGTTCCGTGGTGCGCACCTCCATGCGGCGGCCGGATGCGGGGGCGTACAACACAGCGGCCTTACGAGGACTGGCTCGCCGGGCGCCGTCGAGAACCCAGTTGTGATCGAAGCCTCCGCCGGCGAGGGCCAGTTGGGCCTCCGTATGGGTCAGGACGTCGGAGAGACGCCGGTTCCGGCGGAGGTCGAACGGGGTGTCGTTGACCGGGCGGTGAGGTCCGTCGGGGATCAACTCGGCGTCGACCGGCGTGTAGAGGGGGGCCGCGACCTGGAGGTGGTGGGCCAGGACGTTGCCGCGCCCTTCCCCTTCGAGGTTCCAGTAGGCGTGGTTGGTGAGGTTGACGATCGTCGGCGCGTCGGCGACCGCTTGGTACGACATCGTCAGGTTGTCGTCGCGGTCCAGCGTGTAGGTGAGGCGCACGTTCAGGGCACCGGGGAACCCCTGGTCGCCGTCGGGGCTGTGCAGGAACAGACGGACACCGGTGCGGTGCGCCGAGTGGAAGGGCTCGCACCGCCACAGGCGCTGGTCGAACCCGTCGGGACCGCCGTGCAGCGTGTGTCCGGTCTCCTGGGTGGCGAGCCGGTGGGTGACGCCGTCGACGACGAGTCGGCCGCGCGCGATGCGGTTGGCGTAACGGCCCACCGTCGCACCGAAGTAGCGTGCGGAGCCCTCGTGCGCGGCGTGGTCGCGGGCCGCGAGCACCACGTCGGCAGCGTGGCCCCAGCGGTCCGGCAGGATCAGGGAACGGAGCCGGGCGCCGCGCGTGTGGACCTCGGCGCGGGCGCGGCCGGGGAAGCCGAACCGCCACCTCTCCCCCGTTCCGCCATCGTCCAGGCGCAGGGGGCGGACCGTCCGCGGACAGGCGGCCGACGGCCTGGGCTCGGCGGCCTGGTCGACAGATTCGTATGCGTGTTCCATGGCGTATTCCCTGGAGGTCGGTCCACCGGAGGGCGCGCCGGGAAGCGAGCGGTGATCGCGGCACGGGAGCACGGTGGCACGGGCTGATGGGCTGCGGAGCCGGAGTCAGTCGGCGGCAGGGCGGCGACCGCTCATCAGTCGTTGCAGCACGATGAACACGAGCAGCAGGGCGCCGATGACGATCCGGGTCCACCAGGAGCTGAGCGTGCCCTGGAAGTTGACGACCGTCTGGATCAGGCCGAGGACGAGCACGCCGAGTGCGGTGCCGAGGACGAAGCCGGAGCCTCCGGTCAGCAGCGTGCCTCCGATCACGGTGGCGGCGATCGCGTCGAGTTCCATGCCCATGGCGTGGAGGGCGTAGCCGGAGAGCATGTAGAAGGTCAGCAGCAGGCCGCCGAGTGCGGAGCACAGGCCGCTGACCGCGTAGACGGCGATCTTGGTGGAGCTCACCGGGAGACCCATCAGGCGTGCGGAGGCCTCATTGCCGCCCAGCGCGTAGACGTTGCGTCCGAAGCGCGTGTGGTGCAGAACGACGAAGGCGATCACCAGCACGGCCAGGGCGATGACCACCGGGATCGAGACGAACAGTCCCCCGGGGCCGTACAGCCGGGTCTGCGCGATTCCCGCCGTGGTGGGGTCGCTGATCGTGATGGATTCGGTGCTGATCGTGTAGCAGAGCCCGCGGGCGAGGAACATGCCGGCCAGGGTGACGATGAACGGCTGGATCTCGAAGGTGTGGATGATCCAGCCCATGAGCGCCCCGCTCGCGGCGCCGACCAGCAGGACCAGTGGGATGACGGTGGCCAGCGGCCAGCCGTGCGACTCGACCAGCCAGGCGGTGAGCATGGTCGACAGGGCCACCATGGAGCCGACGGACAGGTCGATGCCCCCGGTGAGGATGACGAAGGTCGCCCCGACCGCGACGACCAGCAGGAATCCGTTGTCGATCAGCAGGTTCAGGACGACTTGCGCGGAGAGGAAGCCCTCGTAGCGCACCGATCCGACACCGAACATGACGACCAGCAGGACGGCCGTGACGATCAGTGGGATACGGGTGCGGGTGCGGGGGGACACGGTCGCGAAGGGGCGGGTGAGGTGCGCGGCGGCGCTCGCGATGCCGGTGCTCATGCGCGTACCTCCTGCTGCTGCGGGGCGGCGCCCGCAGGTGTGTGGGATCGGGGCGTGCTCGTCCTGCGGCGGCGCGGGACCTTGGACCGGAAGACCGGGGACTGCACGAGGCAGACGACGATGACGACGAAGGCCTTGAAGACGAGGGTGGTCTCGGGTGGGACGCCGAGGGTGTAGACGGTGGTGGACAGGGTCTGGATGATCAGGGCGCCCAGGACGGTGCCGCCGAGCGAGAAGCGTCCTCCGGTCAGGGCGGTGCCGCCGACGACGACGGCGAGGATCGCGTCGAGTTCGATCCACAGGCCTGCGTTGTTGCCGTCGGCGCTGGAGACGTTGGAACTGATCATCAGCCCGGCGACGGCGGCGCACAGCGCGCTGAAGACGTAGACCAGGGCGAGCAGACCGCCGGCGCGGATCCCGACCAGGCGGCTGGCGGCGGGGTTGCCGCCCACGGACTCGATCAGCATGCCGAGTGCGCTGCGACGGGTGATGAAGGCGGTGAGCGCGACGAGGGCGGCCGCCAGGAGGACGGCGAAGGGCATGGTCAGCCAGTAGCCGCCGCCGATCATCTTGTAGGGGGCGCTGGTCACCGTGATGATCTGGCCGTCGGTGATCAGCTGGGCGACGCCGCGGCCCGCGACCATCAGGATCAAGGTGGCCACGATGGGCTGCACCCCCAGCCCGGACACCAGGAAGCCGTTGGCGAGGCCCAGCACGAGGGCGACGCCGAGTGCGAGGGCGACGGCCGTGAGCATGGTGGCGACGCTGCCGGGATCTGCGGCGGTGGAGATGTGCCCGCAGGCGAGGGCGCCGGCGATGGCGACGGTGGAACCCACCGAGAGGTCGATGCCGCGTGTGGCGATGACGAGGGTCATGCCGAGCGCCACCAGGGTGAGGGGCGCGCCGAACTGGAGGATGTCGACGAGGCTGCCGTAGAGGTGGCCGTCGCGCACGCGGACGGCGAAGAAGTCGTGGTGGAACGCGAGGTTGCCGAGGAGCAGGGCGAACAGGATGAGCGTCGGCCACAGCAGGCGGTGGCCGGCCAGTCGTCTCCCGATGCCGCCGGCCGCCTCGGAGGTGGCGGGCTGGGGGGTCATGAGTCCGTCCCGGTGGCGATGGTGGTGAGGATGCGTTCGGGCGTGACGCTGTCGTCGTTCGTGAGGGTGGCCACCATGCGGTGGTCGCGGAGCACGGCGATGCGGTGGCTCAGGCGCAGGACCTCTTCGAGTTCCGCCGAGATGAACAGCACGGCGGTGCCTTCGCCCGCCAGGCGGGCCACGAGTTTCTGGATCTCCGCCTTGGCCCCGATGTCGATGCCGCGGGTGGGTTCGTCGAGGATCAGGAGCCGGGGTTCGGTCAGCAGCCAACGCGCGAGGAGGACCTTCTGCTGGTTGCCCCCGCTGAGGTGGCGTACTTGCGCTTCGGGGTCGGCGGGGCGGATGTCCAGGGCTTCGATCCAGCGCCGTGCCAGTTCGTCCTGCTTCGCACGCGCCAGCGGCCTGGTCCAGCCGCGGGCGGCCTGCAGAGCGAGAATGATGTTCTCGCGGACCGTGAGTTCGCCCACCAGTCCCTCGGACTTGCGGTTCTCGGAGCAGAACGCGATGCCCCGGGCGATGGCGTGGCGGGGAGTGCGCAGGAGTGTCTTCTTGCCCTCGATGCTCACTTCTCCGCCGTCCGCGCTGTCCGCGCCGAACAGGAGGCGGGCCACCTCGGTGCGGCCCGAGCCCAGGAGGCCGGCCAGTCCGATGACCTCGCCGGCACGGATGTCGAGGTCGTACGGTTCGATCGAGCCCGTGCGGGTCAGCTGTCGTGCCTGGAGGAACGGCTCGCCGGCCGCCCGTTCGGCCGCTTCCTCGTGGGCGCGGCCGGACAACTGGTCGAGGGTGGCCAGTTCTCCGCCGATCATGCGCTGCACCAGCGTCACCGGGGTGAGATCGCCGATGGGGTACTCGCCTTCCAGGCGGCCGTTGCGCAGGATGGTGACGCGGTCGCAGAGATCGAATACCTGGTCGAGGAAGTGTGTGACGAACAGGATGGCCACACCTCGGTCCCGCAGGCGCCGCACCAGGGTGAAGAGCTGGGCCACCTCCTCGCGATCCAGGCTGGAGGTGGGTTCGTCCAGTACGAGCACCTTCGCCGAGACGTCCACCGCCCGGACGATGGCGACCAGTTGCTGCACCGCCAGGGAATGCGAACCGAGCAGACTGGTGACGTCCAGGTCGAGGTCCAGTTCCGTCAGCAGCTGCGCCGCCCTCTGCCGCATCGCGGACCAGTGGATGAGACCGAGCCGGCGCGGTTCGCGCCCGATGAGGATGTTCTCGGCGACCGAGATGTTCGGGCAGAGGTTGACCTCCTGGTAGACGGTGCTGATTCCGGCCCGCTGCGCCTGGAGGGGGTCTGCGAAGGTGTGGGGCCGGCCGTCGACGAGGATGGTGCCGGCTTCGACGGGGTGGACCCCGGTGAGCACCTTGATCAAGGTGGACTTCCCGGCGCCGTTCTCGCCCATCAGGGCGTGCACCTCACCGGGGAAGAGCCGCAGGGCGACTCCGTCGAGGGCGAGCACGCCCGGGAACCGCTTGCGGACGCCGTGGGCTTCCAGGACCGGCCGCGGGCCGTCGGCGCCCGTGGGCGGCGGGGTGGACGGAGATGTCATCCGCCCTCCTCTCATGTGGGGTGGTGGAGCGGGCTCCGGATGGTGAAGGAGGCACCGGAGCCGGGCCTCCTCCTGCACGGGAGCCTGCTGCGTCAGTAGTTCCGGGACGGCAGGGCGGCCGCGGCCTTGTCCTGCGGGAAGACGCCCTCCTGGGTCTCGACCCGGGTCGGCACGCTCTCCCCCGCCACGACCTTCTTGGCCAGCTCCATCAGCTGGTCGCCGAGCAGCGGGTTGCACTCCACCACCACGTTGATCTTGCCCTCGGTCATCGCGACGAAGGCGTCCTTGATTCCGTCCACCGAGATCACCTTGATGTCCGTACCGGGCTTCTTGCCGGACTCCTCGATGGCCTGGATGGCGCCGAGGGCCATGTCGTCGTTGTGGGCGTAGAGGACGTCGATGTCCTTCTGGGACTTCAGGAACGCCTGCATGACCTCCTTGCCCTTGGCTCGGGTGAAGTCGCCCGACTGCGAGGCAACGATCTTGAACTTGCCGTCGGCGCGGATGACGTCGGCGAAGCCGGCCTTGCGGTCGTTGGCGGGTGCGGAGCCCGTGGTGCCCTGGAGCTCGACGATGTTGACCGGGCCCTGCTCGCTCGCGTACGCGCCGGTCAGCCACTCGCCCGCGGACTTGCCCTCCTTGACGAAGTCGGAGCCCAGGAAGGTCTTGTAGAGGGAAGTGTCCTTGGTGTCCACGGCGCGGTCGGTGAGGATGACCGGGATGCCCGCGTCCTTGGCCTCCTTCAACACCGTGTCCCAGCCGGACTCCACGACCGGCGAGAAGGCGATCACGTCGACCTTCTGCTGAATGAAGGTGCGGATCGCCTTGATCTGGTTCTCCTGCTTCTGCTGCGCGTCGGAGAACTTGAGTTCGATCCCGGCCTTCTTCGCCGCCTCCTGGACGGACTTGGTGTTGGCGGTACGCCAACCGCTTTCGGCGCCGACCTGGGCGAAGCCCATGGTGATCGCGCCACCGGCGTCCGCCTTGGCCCCGGAGGCCGGGCCGGAGGCGGGACCCTCGGTCGAGCAGGCGGTCAACGCCGAGGAGGCGAGAAGGGCGACGGTGAGGACGAGGGCTGCTCTGCGAGCCATGACAGGTGTCCTTTCGGGGTGACGGAAGAGGCTCCGTACGGCCGGTGCCGGGCCGTGCCCGTGGCCAGGGGCGTGGCGGGGCCGAGGGCGTGGCGGGGCCAGGGGCGGGGGCGGGGGCGACAGGGGCGGGATGCCCTTGAGGGGGCGCCGTCGCATTGTGAGCGCTAACAAGCTTGGTTCTCAACCCCCATGCGCGCGTTACCTGTCCGTTACCGCTCCATGCGCGAGAACAGGAATCACCCCGCCCGTTCGCGAGACCATCGACGCCGTCGCCCGGATCGGAGACCCCAACCCGTGTCTCATCAAAGACACGTCGAGGCGAGTCCCCGCATGCGGAGGCCATCGCGTCGAGTGGACTCCCCACATGATCCACGCAGACCTCTTGCCTATCGACATTGTTAGCGCTCACACTGCAAGCCATCGGATCCTTCGCCGACCGTCAGGATGGTCGGGACGGCATCTCCGGCTGCCGGGGCCGGCGCCGCGTGCCGCGTGCCGCCCCACGGCTCCCTCGAAAGGCACTCTGTTGACGTCACCCCATCCCCTCGCGCCCACCCCGCGTCCCGAGGAATCGGAGCAGTACACGGTCGGCGTCGACTTCGGAACGCTCTCGGGCCGCGCCGTGGTGGTGCGGGTTCGCGACGGCCAGGAGCTGGCCGCGGCGGTCCACGCCTACCGGCACGGCGTCATCGACCGCCACCTGCCGCACGGCGGTGCGCCCCTGCCTGCGGACTGGGCCCTGCAGCACCCCCAGGACTGGCGGGACGTACTGCGTCACGCCGTCCCGGAGGCCCTGGCCGCTGCCGGGGTCGATCCCGCCGCGGTGATCGGCATCGCCACCGACTTCACCGCGTGCACCGTCCTGCCCGCGCTGGCCGACGGGACCCCCCTCGCCGAGACGGAGCTCTCCGGACGGCCGCACGCGTGGCCCAAGCTGTGGAAGCACCATGCGGCCCAGTCGCATGCCGACCGCATCAACGAACTCGCCCACGCCCGCGGGGAGAAGTGGATCGCCCGCTACGGCGGCCGGATCTCCGCCGAGTGGCAGTTCGCGAAGGCCCTCCAGGTCCTGGAGGAGGATCCGCTCGTCTACGAAAGCTGCGCGCGGTGGATCGAGGCCGCCGACTGGATCGTGTGGCAGCTCACCGGAACCGAGTCCCGCAACGCCTGCACCGCCGGATACAAGGGCATCCACCAGGACGGCGCCTACCCGAGCGAGGAGTACCTGGCCGCGCTGAACCCCCGGTTCGCCGACTTCGCACGCACCCGCCTCGCGTTCCCCCTCACCGCGCTGGGCTCACGCGTGGGCTCGCTCAGTACCGGGGCAGCGGCTTGGACGGGGCTGCGCCCCGGCATCGCCGTGGCCGCGGGCAACGTCGACGCCCACGTCACCGCGGCGGCGGCCCAGGCCGTCGAGGACGGCCAACTGCTCGCCATCATGGGGACCTCCACCTGCCACGTCGTGAACGCTCCCGTCCTCGCCGACGTCCCCGGCATCTGCGGTGTCGTCAACGGTGGGATCGTCGAGGGAACCTACGGCTACGAGGCCGGACAGAGCGCGGTCGGCGACATCTTCGCCTGGGTACTGGACCAAGGCGTCCCGTCGGACTACCTCGCCGAGGCCGCCGAACGCGGCGAGGACCTGCACACCCTGCTGACCCGGAAAGCCGCCCGGCAGCCGGTCGGCGGCCACGGACTGGTCGCCCTCGACTGGCTCAACGGCAACCGGTCGGTGCTCGTCGACCACCACCTGTCCGGAGTGATCGTGGGGCTCACCCTCGCGACCCGCCCCGAGGACGTCTACCGCGCACTGCTCGAAGCCACCGCGTTCGGCACCCGCGTCATCGTGGAGGCCCTGGAGGCGGGCGGCGTACCGGTGCACGAGTTCATCGTCGCCGGCGGACTTGCCAAGAACGACCTGCTGATGCAGATCTACTCCGACGTGCTGCGCCGCCCCGTCTCCCTGGCCGCGTCCGATCAGGGCCCCGCCCTCGGGTCGGCCATCCACGCCGCCGTAGCCGCCGGCGCGCACGCCGACGTGCGAACGGCCACCGCCGCCATGGGCCGCCGACTGCCGGCCGTGTACACGCCCGATACCTCTCGGGCAGACGCCTATGACGCCCTCTTCGCCGAATACCGGCTCCTGCACGACCACTTCGCCACTGGTGGCCTGCTGCACCGCCTGAGGCGCATCCGCGACACGACCCACACCGCGGGCTGAGCCCCGCCCCGTTGTCCGTTCACGAACCCCCACCTGCGCGCCGCCCCCACCAGCGCTGCGGGACGTCACCTTCAGGAGTCCATGTGCCCAGCCGAACGTCCCCCGCCCAGGAGATCTGGTTCCTCACCGGCAGCCAAGGCCTGTACGGGGAGGAGACGCTGAAGCAGGTCGCCGAACAATCGCGGCAGATAGCCACCGCGCTGGCCGACGCCCCCGGCATTCCCGCGCGCGTGGTGTGGAGGCCGGTACTGACCGACGCCGACGCCATCCGCCGGGTGTGCCTCGACGCGAACGCCGACGACCGGTGCGTCGGGCTCATCGCCTGGATGCACACCTTCTCGCCGGCCAAGATGTGGATCGCCGGACTGGACGCGCTGCGCAAGCCGTTGCTGCACCTCCACACCCAGTCGAACGTGTCCCTGCCCTGGGACACCATCGACATGGACTTCATGAACCTCAACCAAGCCGCCCACGGGGACCGCGAGTTCGGACACATCCAGACCCGTCTCGGCGTGCCCCGCAAAACCGTGGCCGGCCACGTCACCGATCCGGTGACGCGTGCACGCGTCGCGATCTGGGCGCGGGCTGCCGCCGCCCGATCCGCACTGGCCACCCTGAAGGTCGCCCGCTTCGGCGACAACATGCGCGACGTGGCCGTCACCGAGGGCGACAAGGTCGAGGCCCAGCTGCGGTTCGGCGTCTCCGTCAACACCTACGGCGTCAACGACCTGGTGGAGGTCGTCGACAGCGCGGACGGGACCGAGCTGGCCTCCCTCGTCGAGGAGTACGCCGACCTGTACGACCTGGCGCCGGAACTGCGACCGGGCGGCGAACGGCACGACGCGCTCCGCTACGCGGCCCGCATCGAAGCCGGCCTGCGCACCTTCCTCGAAACGGGCGGCTTCGGGGCCTTCACCACCAACTTCGAGGACCTGGGCGGACTGCGCCAGCTGCCCGGCCTCGCGGTCCAGCGGCTCATGGCCCAGGGGTACGGCTTCGGAGGAGAGGGCGACTGGAAGACCGCCGTCCTGCTGCGCGCCCTCAAGGTGGCCGCCAGCGGCCTTCCGGGCGGCACCTCCTTCATGGAGGACTACACCTACGACATGACACCGGGCGACGAGCTCATCCTCGGCGCGCACATGCTGGAAGTCTGCCCCACCATCGCCGCCGCCCGGCCCCGCTGCGAGATCCACCCCCTCGGCATCGGCGGGCGGGAGGACCCGGTGCGCCTGGTGTTCGACGCCGCCCCCGGCCCGGCCGTGGTGGTCGGGCTCGCCGACCTCGGCGACCGCTTCCGCCTGATCGCCAACGACATCGACGTGGTGGCGCCCCCTCACCCACTGCCCGCCCTGCCCGTTGCCCGCGCGGTCTGGCGGCCCCGCCCCGACCTGCGGACCTCCACCGAATCCTGGCTGACGGCCGGAGGACCGCACCACACCGTCCTCAGCACCGCACTGACCTCCGACCACCTCGACGACCTGGCGGAAATGCTCCGCCTGGAACTCGCCCTCATCGACGAGGCCACCACCCCGAAGCAGTTCCGGCGCGATCTCCGCTGGAACCAGGCGTACCACCGGCTGGCACTGGGACTGTGAACCAGTGGTGACCGCACCGGCGTCATGGTGCGGCGGGCCGCTGCGGTC
>NZ_JBEXPT010000158.1:0-12092 GCF_040612195.1 Streptomyces sp. NPDC006450
GGCGGAGGCGGAGGCGGGGGCGAAGGCCGGGGCGGGAGCCGGGCCCGGCTCGGCGGGGGCCGGGGCCCGCACGGACCCCTGCCCAGCGGCTGCGGGCACCACGGCGACCGGGACGGCCGGGACCACCGGGGACGACGGGGACGCCGCCGCCTGGAAGGTCCCCGCGAGCAGGGCCCAGCCCAGCAGCACCGCGAACACGCAACGGAGGCGGCGGCTGCGGGACATCGTGGGCGGCCTCTCGCTGGGACATCGCTGGGACATCGCTGGTCATCGGTGCGGACGCGTCGGGGGGACACATCGGGGTAACGCTCGGGGGACTCGTCCCGAAATGGTACGGGTCAGCCCCACAAATGCGTTCGCCACCCGGCACCTACGGGTGAGATCCTCGACCAGGTATGTCTACTTCCTTCGCCGCCCTGCAGACGCTTCTCGGTGAGATCTCCCTCCGTGACGCGCACCGCCTCGGCCGCCGCCTCGAAGGCGCCCGCCGGATCCGCAAGCCCGAGGCCAAGCAGGCCGTACTCGACGAGATCCGCGCGGAGGCCGAAAGGGCCGCCGCGCGACTGGCCGTGCGCGCCTCGCGGAAGCCCGAGGTCACGTACCCCGAGAACCTTCCCGTCAGCCAGAAGAAGGACGAGATCGCCGAGGCGATACGCGACCACCAGGTCGTGATCGTCGCGGGCGAGACGGGCTCCGGCAAGACCACGCAGATCCCCAAGATCTGCATGGAGCTGGGGCGCGGGGTCCGGGGCATGATCGGGCACACCCAGCCCCGCCGGATCGCGGCCCGCACGGTCGCGGAGCGCATCGCGGAGGAGCTGAAGTCCGAGATCGGCCAGACCGTGGGCTGGAAGGTCCGGTTCACCGACCAGGTGGACCAGGACGCGACCTTCGTCAAGCTGATGACGGACGGCATTCTGCTCGCCGAGATCCAGACGGACCGCGAGCTGCGCGCGTACGACACGATCATCATCGACGAGGCCCACGAGCGGTCGCTGAACATCGACTTCCTGCTCGGCTACCTCGCCACGCTGCTGCCCAAGCGCCCCGACCTCAAGGTGATCATCACCTCGGCCACCATCGACCCGGAGCGCTTCTCCCGGCACTTCGGCGAGGCCCCGATCGTCGAGGTCAGCGGCCGGACGTATCCCGTAGAGGTCCGCTACCGCCCGCTCCTCGAAGACGATTCCGAGGACAGCGACCGCGACCAGATCACCGCGATCTGCGAGGCCGTCGACGAGCTCCAGTCGGAGGGGCCGGGCGACATCCTGGTCTTCCTCTCGGGCGAGCGCGAGATCCGCGACACGGCGGACGCGCTGGAGAAGCGCAAGCTCCGCCTGACCGAGGTCCTCCCCCTCTACGCACGCCTCTCGCACGCCGAGCAGCACCGGGTCTTCCAGCAGCACACCGGACGCCGGATCGTCCTGGCCACCAACGTCGCCGAGACCTCGCTGACCGTCCCCGGCATCAAGTACGTGATCGACCCGGGCACCGCCCGCATCTCCCGCTACAGCCACCGCACCAAGGTCCAGCGGCTGCCCATCGAGCGGATCTCGCAGGCCAGCGCCAACCAGCGCAAGGGCCGTTGCGGCCGCACCTCGGACGGCATCTGCATCCGGCTGTACTCGGAGGACGACTTCCTGACCCGTCCGGAGTTCACGGACGCCGAGATCCTGCGCACCAACCTCGCCTCCGTCATCCTCCAGATGACCGCGGCCGGCCTCGGTGAGATCGAGAAGTTCCCCTTCATCGACCCGCCGGACCACCGCAACATCCGCGACGGCGTGCAGCTCCTCCAGGAGCTCGGCGCGCTCGACCCGGAGGAAAAGGATCACAAGAAGCGGCTCACGCCCATGGGCCGCCAGCTCTCCCAGCTCCCGGTGGACCCGCGCCTGGCCCGCATGGTGGTGGAGGCGGACAAGAACAACTGCGTCCGCGAGGTCATGGTCATCGCGGCGGCCCTGTCCATCCAGGACCCGCGCGAGCGGCCCTCGGACAAGCAGACGCAAGCCGATCAGAACCACGCCCGGTTCAAGGACGAGACGAGCGACTTCCTCTCGTTCCTGAACATGTGGCGCTACGTCCGGGAGCAGCAGAAGGAGCGCGGCTCGTCCTCCTTCCGCCGGATGTGCAAGCAGGAGTACCTGAACTTCCTGCGGATCCGCGAATGGCAGGACATCTATTCGCAGCTGCGTACGGTCGCGAAGGGCATGGGCATCCACGTCAACGAGGCCGACGCCCCGGAGACGAGCGTGCACATCTCGCTGCTGGCCGGCCTGCTGTCGCACATCGGGCTGAAGGACACCGACAAGAACGAGTACCTGGGTGCCCGGTCGGCCAAGTTCGCGATCTTCCCGGGCTCCTCGCTGTTCAAGAAGCAGCCCAAGTTCCTGATGTCTGCCGAGCTGGTGGAGACCTCGCGGCTGTGGGCCCGGGTGAACGCCAAGGTCGAGCCGGAGTGGGTGGAGCCGCTCGCCCAGCACCTGATCAAGCGCACGTACAGCGAGCCGCACTGGGAGAAGGACCAGGCGGCGGTGATGGCCTTCGAGAAGGTCACGCTGTACGGCGTGCCGATCGTCGCCCAGCGGAAGATCAACTACGGCCGGATCGACGCCGAGGTCTCGCGCGACCTGTTCATTCGCAACGCCCTGGTCGAGGGCGACTGGCGCACCCACCACAAGTTCTACGCCGACAACCGCAAGCTCCTGACCGAGGTGGAGGAGCTGGAGAACCGGGCCCGTCGCCGGGACATCGTGGTCGACGACGAGACGCTCTTCGACTTCTACGACCAGCGGATCCCCGAACACGTGGTCTCCGGGGCGCACTTCGACTCCTGGTGGAAGCACAAGAAGCGCGACGAGCCCGAACTGCTCGACTTCGAGCGCGAGATGCTCCTGACGGAGAAGGCGGCCGGGGTCACCAAGGCCGACTATCCGGACTCCTGGATGCAGGGCCGGCTGAAGTTCCGGGTGACGTACCAGTTCGAGCCGGGCGCGGACGCGGACGGCGTGACCGTCCACATCCCGCTCCAGGTGCTGAACCAGGTGACGGACGAGGGCTTCGACTGGCAGATCCCGGGCCTGCGCGAGGAGGTGGTCACCGAGCTGATCCGGTCCCTCCCGAAGCCGATCCGCCGACACTACGTGCCCGCGCCGAACTTCGCGACCCGCTTCCTGGCCACCTCCCACCCGCTGCAGGAGCCCCTGCACGTGACGCTGGCCCGGGAGCTCCAGCGGATGGTCGGGGTCCCGGTCACCGCCGAGGACTTCGACCTGACCCGGATCCCCGACCATCTGAAGATCACCTTCCGGATCGTCGACGAGCGCCGCAAGAACCTCGGCGAGGCCAAGGACCTGGAGGCCCTGCGGCTCCAGCTCAAGCCCAGGGCCCGCCAGGCGCTCTCGCAGGCCGCCGCGGCCAGCGCGGAGCGGGAGGGCGGGGAGTCGGTGGAGAAGACCGGGCTGACGGACTGGACGATCGGCACGCTGACCAAGGTCTTCGAGACCCGCCGGGCCGGCCAGCCGGTGAAGGCGTACCCCGCGCTCGTGGACGCCGGTACGAGCGTCTCCGTACGCCTCTTCGACACCGAGGCCGAGCAGCAGCAGGCGATGCGGCTCGGTACCCGGCGCCTGATCCTGCTCAACGTCACGGTGAACCCGGCGAAGTTCGCCTCGGACCACCTGAGCAACCAGCAGAAGCTGGCGCTGTCGCGCAATCCGCACGGCTCCATCCAGGCGCTGTTCGACGACTGCGCGACCGCGGCGGCCGACCAGCTGATCGCGCAGCACGGCGGCCCGGCATGGGACGAGGCGGGCTTCCGCAAGCTCTACGAGGCCGTGCGGACCGACCTGGTGGACACGACCGTACGGACGATCACGCAGGTGCAGCAGGTGCTGGCCGCCTGGCAGGCCTGCGAGCGGCGCCTGAAGACCACGGCCAGCCTCGCCCTGGTGGCCAACGTCCAGGACGTCAGGACGCAGCTCGCGGCACTCATGCCGGCCGGGTTCGTCACGCTGACCGGACTGCGCCGGCTGCCGGACCTGATGCGCTACCTGGTGGCAATCGACCGGCGGCTCCAGCAGATGCCCACGGGCGTCCAGCGCGACACCACGCGCATGGAGAAGGTCCACGAGATGCGGGACGAGTACCTGTGGCTGCTGGAGCAGTTGCCGAAGGGCCGGCCGGTCCCCGCGGAGGTCGCCGAGATCCGCTGGATGATCGAGGAACTGCGGGTCAGCTACTTCGCGCACGCCCTCGGAACGGCCTATCCGATCTCCGACAAGCGCATCGTGAAGGCGGTGGACGCGGCCGCTCCGGGACCTGCCCGGTGATCGAATTCGACTGCACCCCCTGAGCTGCGGTACAGTCTGATTCGCAGCCGCCCAACGGCCGCAAATCAAGGACCTGTGGAGCAGTTGGTTAGCTCGCCACCCTGTCAAGGTGGAGGTCGCGGGTTCAAGTCCCGTCAGGTTCGCAAGATCGTCAGGGCCCGCATCCCCAGGGATGCGGGCCCTGACGCGTTTCCCGTCCCGGAGTACGGGGGATTCCCGGCGCCGGCGGCCCACCAGCCCGCCTCAGACCCCCGATTGGGCCCCTGGGGCAGCTGGGACCCCACCCGACTCCTCACAGCGCCCCGAGGGCCGCCTGGAGGCCCGCCACGGGCCTACGGGCGAACTCCGCCCGCACACCCGCCCGGCGGGCCGCCCGCCCCCGCTCCGCACCCGGGACGGCCCGCCGCCCGGGAAATCGCCCGTCCGGATGATGCACCCCGCACGACACGTCCCTTTACGGGTGCATTGCCTGATCCACAAGAGTGATCATCTGTGACGGGAGTCACCCCATGTGTTTTTGAGACGCACCCTTTTATCGCGCCCATACGCCCGCTCGATTTTATATGTGCAATTGCACCCACCCCCGCCGGCTCCGCACACCAGCTCGATAACCCCCTGACCAGGGCATAAAAAAGATCGCGCTGGACCCGGCGGAGTCCAGCGCGATCGAACGACTGTGAACCTGTTGGGGCAGGTCCGGTCGTTTGAAGCTCTGTGGGGCTCATCGGATTGGGGGACCCGATAAACACCCGGCAATAAGTAGTGCTGCGGAACCTCAGGCCTCGCTGCGCTGCTGCGGAATTCCCGCAAGCAGTGCGCGGACCTCAGCCTCGCGGTAGCGGCGGTGTCCACCCAGGGTGCGGATGGACGTGAGCTTGCCAGCCTTGGCCCAACGGGTGACCGTCTTCGGGTCCACGCGGAACATCGTGGCAACCTCAGCCGGGGTCAGCAGCGGCTCGGCATCAGGGGTGCGAGCGGTCATGAGCGGCCTCCTCGGGAGAACCGAACCATCTCGGTTCTTTCCTCTAAATTCTGCACCTTGGCCCACGTTGCCCGAAATGGACATACGCGGGCCGAGTCGGTTATAGGACGAACGGCTTGTCCTCGGCACTACAACTACACCATCCGTCCAGCCTCGACGGCCAAACCGATGGAATTGCCCTCCGAGGTGTTCATCAGCGGCGGAAGCCGATGGACCGTCCCATAACGGACAGTCACCCCACTGTGACGATCAGTCACAGAGCGATCAGGAGTCGTCAGACCCCCCGTAGAGTGCAATACCGAGCATTCCGCCCTTAGTTGGACGGAAGGAACCCTCCCCGGACTCCTTGTCCTATTTTGGCACGAGGGTAGGGGAAGGGCGCAAGGGTGTAGAAAGTGCGGTCCGTCACCCTTGGGCCAATGGCCCGTATCGGGACGAAGGTCCCGGAACAAAGACCCAAAAGAGGGCATCACGGTCTTGAGCTGGCCGTTCTCTTCCGTGCTCGGCCGATCGACGGATGGACAACCGCGTCCGGAGTCGCTACTCGGGTAGCGCAGGTCACTCGGCCCCCCGGAAACCCCCGACCACTCCGTCACCCCGGACGTCCCGGACGCCTCGGACGCCTCGGACGCCCCGGACGCCTCGGCCTCGTCGGACTCCCCGGACTCCTCAATTGGCGAAGAGCCTCTCCCTGACCGCCCGCCACCGCTCCGCCAGGGCCCCGTACGTCCGCGCCGCCCCGTCCCGGTCCCCGGCCCGCAGGGCCGCGAGTCCCGCCGCCAGGTCCGCGGCCGAGTGGTCGGCGGCGAGCCGTTCCGCCGGCAGGGTGTGCAGCAACCCCCCGTAGTCCAGCTCCACCATCGAGCGGGGGTGGAACTCCTCCAGCCAGCTCCCGACCTCCACCAGCCCCTCGGCGAGCATCCCGTACCCCTCCGCCTCGCGCAGGGTCCGCAGACCCCGCGCGAGCCGGCGCCGGGCCTGCACCATCGGCGTCCGGTAGCGCAGCCCCTCGCCCGGCACGTACTCCCGCTCCTCGTCGGACACCAGCACGAACCAGCGCAGCGGCACCTGCCAGACCGCCGTACGGATCCACGGCCGCGCATCGGGGTTCCGCCCGCGCCAGGCCTCGTACTCCTCGGCCGCGCGGCGGCGGGCGGCCGCGGGCAGGGCGGCGTCGAGCACCGGCAGCGGGAACTCGGCCACCAGCTCCTGGAGCGCGAGCCAGCCGCGCAGCCTCGTCCGCCACGGGCAGACCAGCAGGACCCCGTCGACCTCGGCGGTGAAGGCGTCCGCGCTCTCGTGCGCCGGGACCCCGACCACGGGCACCCGCACCAAGTCCACGAGCGACCGTCGCAGTTCGTCCTGGGCCGTCGGGGTGGCCCCGCGCCGGGCGTAGTCGGCCCAGTGGGTGCGCTCCGGCTCCGGGAAGGCCGTCAGCGGCTCGTAGACGCGCAGGTAGGAGGCGTAGGGGACGGCGGGGGCCGAGCGGGCGGACGGCAGCCGGGGATCGGGGGATTCGCTCACGCTCTCGTACTCCCCCGCCCCGCCCGGCCCTACTCCGGCGGCGGCCCGCGGCCTGGCCCGCACGCCGGGCCACCGCCCCGGAACGTCCCGATCTCCGGACAGGGAGGATCAGGGGGCCCCGCAGGTCTTACGCTGCTCCCAGCACGCCCTCCCCCACCCGCAGGGCGGGCGTCTTTCCCGCCGCATCTCATCCATGGGAGTCACCACCGTGACCGAAATGACCGACGGCGTCCTGCACACCCTGTTCCGCAGTGAACAGGGCGGCCACGAGCAAGTCGTGCTGTGCCAGGACCGAGCCTCCGGCCTCAAGGCCGTCATCGCGATCCACTCCACCGCCCTGGGCCCGGCCCTCGGCGGTACGCGGTTCCACGCGTACGCCTCGGACGAGGAGGCCGTCCTCGACGCGCTGAACCTCTCGCGCGGCATGTCGTACAAGAACGCGCTCGCCGGCCTCGACCTCGGTGGCGGCAAGGCCGTCATCATCGGCGACCCCGACGTACTGAAGTCCGAGGAACTGCTGCTGGCCTACGGCCGGTTCGTGGAGTCCCTCGGCGGCCGTTACGTGACCGCCTGCGACGTCGGCACCTACGTGGCCGACATGGACGTCGTGGCCCGCGAGACCCGCTGGGCGACCGGCCGCTCCCCCGAGAACGGCGGCGCCGGCGACTCCTCGGTCCTCACCGCCTACGGCGTCTTCCAGGGCATGCGCGCCAGCGCTCAGCACCTGTGGGGCGACCCGACCCTGCGCGGCCGCAAGGTGGGCATCGCGGGGGTCGGCAAGGTCGGCCACCACCTGGTCGAGCACCTGCTGGAGGACGGCGCCGAGGTCGTCATCACGGACGTCCGCGCCGAGTCCGTGCAGCGCATCCTCGACAAGCACCCGGGCAAGGTGACCGCCGTCGCCGACACCGAGGCGCTGATCCGTGTGGAGGGCCTGGACATCTACGCCCCCTGCGCGCTCGGCGGGGCCCTGAACGACGACTCGGTGCCCGTCCTGACCGCCAGGATCGTCTGCGGTGCGGCGAACAACCAGCTCGCCCACCCCGGCATCGAGAAGGACCTCGCGGACCGCGGGATCCTCTACGCGCCGGACTACGTGGTCAACGCGGGCGGGGTCATCCAGGTCGCCGACGAGCTGCGCGGCTTCGACTTCGACCGCTGCAAGGCCAAGGCCGCGAAGATCTTCGACACCACCCTGGAGATCTTCGCACGTGCGAAGGCGGACGGGATTCCGCCGGCCGCGGCCGCCGACCGCATCGCCGAGCAGCGGATGGCGGACGCCCGCGCCGCGCGCACCGCCTGATCCACCGGGCCGGTCCCCGACCGAGCTCACGAGGCCCTTATGGGGCCTCTGGGGCGGCCCTCCGGGGCGCAGCGAGACGGAACTCACTGCGCTTCGGCGGGTCGCCCGTCAGGAAACGGCTAAAATCGCAGCTGACCAGCGAGGACGGGGCGCCTTGCTGGTACTGCACCGGGGCGCGTCATGCGGGCGGCGTACCGTATGGCCGCGGAAGCAGGTACCGTTAAACCCCTACGGACGGTCTCTCCACGGAGAGCCCGCTCCGAACCATGAACGCGTGTCAGACTCTGGGGCCGTCGAGCCCCGTCACCGAGGGGGTCGAGCCATGGGGCGCGGCCGGGCAAAGGCCAAGCAGACGAAGGTCGCCCGCCAGCTGAAGTACAGCAGCGGCGGGACTGACTTGTCGCGTCTGGCCAATGAGCTGGGCGCATCGCACACGGAACCGCTGCCTGTCAGCGAGCCGGTCGTCGATGACGAGCTTGATGATGACGAGGACGACCCGTACGCCAAGTACGCGGAGCGCTACAACAGCGATGACGAGGACGAGGACGAAGAGTCCGGTCCCTCCGTCTACCGTCGCGGTGCTTGACGCGCCACTCGGCGTCGAACTCGCGGTGCGCTGATCCTCAGCAGCGGCACACAGCTTCACATGTACGGAAACCCGGTCCAGGGCATCGCCCCGGGCCGGGTTTCCGTGCTGTTCGCACCGGTGGGAGCCGTGCTCCCCGGGCCGCTCAGCCCGCGTAGTCGCCGGTCATCGTCGCGCCCTCGGTGTGGTCGCCGCGGTCCAGGATCTCTCCCGCGACCCAGGCGTCGACGCCCCGGTCGGCCAGGGCGGTCAGGGCCACGTCCACCGAGTCCTGCGGGACCACGGCCATCATGCCGACGCCCATGTTCAGGGTCTTCTCCAGCTCCAGGCGCTCCACCTGACCGGCCTTGCCGACCAGGTCGAAGATCGCGCCCGGGGTCCAGGTCGAGCGGTCGACCGTGGCGTGCAGGTGGTCCGGGATCACACGGGCCAGGTTGGCCGCGAGACCGCCGCCCGTGATGTGGGAGTAGGCGTGCACGTCGGCCGTGCGGGTGAGGGCCATGCAGTCCAGCGAGTAGATCTTGGTGGGCTCCAGCAGCTCCTCGCCGAGGGTCCGGCCGAGCTCCTCGACGTGGCCCTCCAGGGACATTCCGGCCCGGTCGAAGAGGACGTGGCGGACCAGCGAGTACCCGTTCGAGTGAAGACCGGAGGACGCCATCGCGATGACGGCGTCGCCCGTACGGATGCGATCGGCACCCAGCAGACGGTCGTACTCGACGACGCCGGTGCCGGCGCCCGCCACGTCGAAGTCGTCCGGGCCCAGCAGACCGGGGTGTTCGGCGGTCTCGCCGCCGACCAGGGCGCAGCCGGCGAGGACACAGCCCTCGGCGATGCCCTTGACGATGGCCGCGACGCGCTCGGGGTGGACCTTGCCGACGCAGATGTAGTCGGTCATGAAGAGCGGCTCGGCGCCGCAGACGACGATGTCGTCCATGACCATCGCCACGAGGTCGTGGCCGATGGTGTCGTACACGCCCATGCGGCGGGCGATGTCCACCTTGGTGCCGACGCCGTCGGTCGCGGAGGCGAGCAGGGGGCGCTCGTAGCGCTTGAGGGCGGAGGCGTCGAAGAGGCCGGCGAAACCGCCGAGGCCGCCGAGGACCTCGGGGCGCTGCGTCTTCTTCACCCACTCCTTCATCAGCTCGACGGCGCGGTCTCCCGCGTCGATGTCCACGCCCGCGGCTGCGTAGCTGGCACCGGTGGTCTTCTCTGTCATGACAGGAGAGAGCTTTCGTGTCGTTGCTGCGGTGGTGCGAGGCCCTGGAAAAGCCTGAAAGAGAAGGCCCCGCGCAGGTTGAGCAGGATGAGGGGGGAAGGGGAGGGGCTGATGGTCCGCGGGCTCGGGCGAGCCCGCGGACCCTACAGCGTTGCCCCGGGCCCTACGGGCGCCGGAGGGCGTCGGCGGCGTCGGTACCGCCGGCCAGCTCCGTCTCCAGGAGCTGCTTGCCCAGGAGCTGCGGGTCGGGCAGCTCCATGGGGTACACGCCGTCGAAGCAGGCACGGCAGAGGTTGGGCTTCTGGATGGTCGTCGCCTCGATCATCGAGTCGAGCGAGATGTACGAGAGCGAGTCCGCGCCGAGCGACGTGGCGATCTCGTCGACCGTCATGCCGTTGGCGATCAGCTCGGCCCGGGTGGCGAAGTCGATGCCGAAGAAGCACGGCCACTTCACCGGCGGCGAGGAGATCCGGATGTGGACCTCCGCCGCGCCGGCCTCGCGGAGCATCTTGACCAGGGCGCGCTGGGTGTTGCCGCGGACGATCGAGTCGTCGACGACCACCAGGCGCTTGCCCCGGATGACTTCCTTGAGGGGGTTGAGCTTGAGGCGGATGCCGAGCTGGCGGATCGTCTGCGAGGGCTGGATGAAGGTCCGGCCCACGTAGGCGTTCTTGACCAGGCCGACGCCGTACGGAATCCCGCTGGCCTCCGCGTAGCCGACGGCGGCGGGCGTGCCCGATTCCGGCGTCGATATCACCAGGTCGGCATCGGCCGGGGCTTCCTTGGCCAGGCGCCGTCCCATCTCGACACGCGAGAGGTAGACGTTCCGGCCGGCGATGTCGGTGTCCGGGCGCGCCAGGTAGACGTACTCGAAGACACAGCCCTTGGGCTTTGCTTCCGCGAAGCGAGAGGTCCGCAGACCGTTCTCGTCGATCGCGATGAGCTCGCCCGGCTCGACCTCGCGGACGAAGCTGGCGCCGCAGATGTCCAGGGCGGCGGTCTCGCTCGCCACCACCCAGCCGCGCTCCAGGCGGCCGAGGACCAGCGGGCGGATGCCCTGCGGGTCACGGGCGGTGTAGAGCGTTCCCTCGTCCATGAAGACGAGCGAGAAGGCGCCCTTCACCTTCGGGAGGACCTTGGTGGCCGACTCCTCGATGGTCAGGGGCTTGCCGTCGTCGTCCGTCTGGCCGGCCAGCAGGGCGGTGACCAGGTCGGTGTCGTTGGTGGCCGCCACCTGGGTGGCACGGCCGTCCTGACGGGGGAGGTCGGCGACCATCTCGGCCAACTCGGCGGTGTTCACCAGGTTGCCGTTGTGACCCAGGGCAATGGAGCCGTGGGCGGTCGCACGGAAGGTCGGCTGAGCGTTCTCCCAGACGGAGGCGCCAGTGGTCGAGTAGCGGGCGTGACCGACCGCGATATGACCCTGGAGCGAGCCGAGAGAGGTTTCGTCGAAGACCTGGGAAACGAGTCCCATGTCCTTGAAGACGAGGATCTGGGAACCGTTGCTCACAGCGATACCCGCGGACTCTTGTCCGCGGTGCTGCAATGCATACAGTCCGAAGTAGGTGAGCTTGGCGACCTCTTCACCCGGAGCCCAGACACCGAAGACGCCGCAAGCGTCCTGGGGGCCCTTTTCGCCGGGGAGCAGGTCGTGGTTGAGTCGTCCATCACCACGAGGCACGCCTCCGAGTGTAGGCGAGATCGACCACTGGTCCGAATTGGGGATGCCCGGGAAATGTCACAGCACGCAGGGTGACGGAACCTGTTCGTCTCAATATCCGGATTGCCCTGGTTGACAGTCGCCTGTGGTTTCGTACAGGCTCCGGCCCATGCAGCCTCTCGGTGACCGCACCGTCACCCTCGTCGCGCGCCGACACGTGGACCTCGTCCGTGTCGCCAGCGCCATCTGTCGCTGTTCTGCGTAGCTCACGCCGCTTTTCCCTTTCCTTTTTCTCCTTTCCCCGCCGCTTTCCGTCCGAGCCCGCTCCGCCGTGCCCCGCGCCGTCCCGCGCCGCCCGGAGCCGGCCCGCGCCGGAAGGCCGGCGGGCCGTGTTCTGGAGTACCCGTGACCTCGTACGAACCCAACCTGTCCCGGCGCGCCTTCGGCGGGGGGGGGGCGGCCTCACCCCCCGCCTAGGAAAGGAGTCGAG
>NZ_JBEXPT010000159.1:0-12056 GCF_040612195.1 Streptomyces sp. NPDC006450
ATGCCCCTCCTGAGCCCACAGTCGGGGCCCTCGTCGGCGGTGGCGGGGGTTCCTGATCCCCCCGGGGCGCCCCGCCCCGGCGACATGCCCGCAGCGGGTGTCCGCCGGTCCGGCGGACACCCGCTGTCCTGCGTTTCCAGGAAAGGTCCAACTCCCCTCGACTGCAGCTAGAGCCCCTCCTGCGACGCTCGTCGGCAGCGGCAGCAGAGAGGAAGTGAAGGAATGGCTCAGAGCAGCGCGCAGGCCATCTTGATCACGAACACATTCGGCTCCGTCGGGACGGGAAGCGTCGACGCGTCGGCCCGCAGCGAGTTCGATCCGAAGAACCTCGAGCAGCTCCCCGCCTGCGACGTCCTCGTCAACGCCCTGTCGGCGGGCGTCCCTCTGCGCCGGAGCGGCACGGACGCCGCGCACATCCAGCTCCTCGTCGACGCGGCCGGCTCGGCGGAGCTGCCGCCCATTCTGGTCCAGATCGACGGCTACCGCATCATCGACGGCCTGCACCGGCTGGAGGCCGCGAAGCTGCGCGGCGACAGCAGCATCAAGGCGCGCTTCGTCGACTGTTCGAACTCCGAGGCGCTCGTCATCGCCATGACGGCCAACGGCTCGCACGGACTGCCCCTGTCGAAGGCCGACCGCGTGTCCGGAGCCCGGCGCGTCCTGGGTTCCCACCCCGACTGGTCCGACCGCGCGGTCGCCCGCATCACCGGGCTGAGCGCGAAGACGATCGCCTCGATGCGCGAGACGTCGGGTGAGGGAACACCGCTCGACGGCAAGCGCATCGGCCGGGACGGCAGGCGACGCCCCGTGGGCCCGGGCGAGGGCCGGCGGCGGGCCGCCGAGTACATCGCCGCGCACCCGGACGCCCCGCTCCGTCAGGTCGCCCGGGAGACCGACGTGTCGCTCGGCACGGTCCACGACGTGAGCGCCCGGCTACGGCGCGGCGAGAGCCCCGAGCGCAGCGCCTGCCGGACACCCGACGCGGCGCCGCAGGCCCTGCGGTCCGTCCACCCCGTCCATCCCGCCCACCCCGTGCGGTCCGTCCGGCCGGCGGGGGAACCGTCGCGGCCCGCCCCGGCGGTTCCCGGCGGCGCGGATGCCGGTGGCGCGGCCCCGGTGCCCCTGCGGGTGGCACCGAGCCCGGGCAGCGCGCCGCAGCGCAGGAACCGCACCGACGAGATTCCGGCCTGGACGACGGTGGCGGCGAAGATGGCCGCCGATCCCACCATCCGCTACACCGCGGGGGGCCGGGAGTTCCTCCGCTGGATGCAGTTGCACGCCGCCGAGCCGGACGACGGCTGGCGGGAGCTGATCGACGCCGTTCCGGCCCACTGGCTCGGCGTCATCGCCCCGATCGCCGAACGCATCGGCAAGGAATGGAGCCTGCTCGCCGAGGGGCTCAAGACCAAGCAGGACATGATGCCGTGAACTGCGGGCACGCCCGTCACGGCACCGGTGCCGAGGACACCAGCCGGAGGTGGCCCGCGGCCCGGCGCTGGTCGTCGGCGCCCTGAAGCGGGCCGGTGGAGGGACAGCCGGGGGGCGGCACGAAGGTGACCGGGGGCACGAGCTCGGGCAGCGCCAGCAGGACCGGCGGATCGGTCGGCCGGCTCGGGCGCAGCCGCACCGCCGCGCTCGTGACGCCGTCGGCGGTCACCGTCACGGGCATCACGCCGCGCCCCCCGACGAGCGGGGTCCGGTGGGCCGTCCGGTCGGGCCCGAGGCTGTCGGCCACCGCCACCGCGAGCAGGTACCAGTTCCCCTCGGGGACGTTCTCCAGGGAGTAGCAGGACGGCCTGCCGCTCGGTACGTCGAAGAGGGCCGAGGCGGCACACGGGTGCTGGACGACCGGCGTGGCGAAGGCACCCAGGAACACGCGCGCGTTCCCGTGGCCCCCGGGCAGAGCGACGGTTCCGCCGACCGCGCCCTGTCCCTGCTGCGGGACGGGGGGGACGGGCTCCGTCGCCGGCAGGCCGTCGCCCCCGTCCCGCGCCAGCCGGCGGAACCGGCTGGGGGACACTCCGACGCTGGCCGTGAAGTAGTTCGTGAACGAGCCGGGGCTGTTGTACCCGACCGCGTAGGAGACCTCGGTGATGCTCATCGAGGTCTCCCCGATCAGCCGCTTGGCCTCGTGGATGCGGACCGCGGCCAGGAACCTGCCGGGGGTGAGACCGGTCTCCTCCTTGAACAGTCGCGTGAGATAGAACCGGCTGAGCAGCGCGCTCTCCGCGATCCGTGCAAGGGCCAGAGGCTCACCGTAGTGCTCCCGAATGCACTCGATGGCCCTTTCTACTGCCGTATCCATGCGCACCTCACAGCGTGTAGGTCGCTGCAGCCTGCCGGGTGCACATCGCGCTCAGCTCGAGTGGCGCTAGCGATCCGGAGCCGCCGGCTCCACTCCCGGCGTCGATGTGCCGCTCCAGCACGCCCCGACCGGGGGTCAGGAGTGGGTCGAGAGGAACCCCTGATGCTCGGAGCGTCCGTTCGAGCCGTCATCGACACGACGTCTAAGGGGTTTCATGCCCGTGGAAAACAACGCTTCGTCAGATGTGCCGTCCGGGCGGGACCTGCGGATCGCCACGCGCAGCCGCGCAGGCAACTGGACCAAGCCCCCGCGCCGCATCGAGACGTCCGAGTGCATCACCTGCGACACCTGCCTGCGCAGCTGTCCGGAACAATTCGGCGCGATCTTCGACCGCGGGCTCGACGTCGTGATCATCCCCGAGCTCTGCTCGGGCTGCCCCGTCTGCGTCCTGGAGTGCCCGGTCGACTGCATCTACGTCGACGAGGACTGGACGCCCACCGACGACGCGATGTGGAGCCACATCGCACTCACCGGGGAAGGTGCCGCATGACCGCGCCCGTGGACCGTGAAGGCTCCCGCAGAGCCGCCAACTCCCGCAAGCGCCAGAGCCGGCGGCCCAGCCGCCTGGGCCTGGCGGCCGGCGCCACGCCCAAACCGGACCGGGTGCGCGAGGAGGACGCCGGCTTCCCCGGGCTGCTGGCCCGGGTGTGGCGCAAGGCCTCGGCCGCCGCCGACCTGCGCGCGGCCCTGGACACCCTGCTCACGCTCGACGGCCACGTGCCCGCGGACGTCCAGGAGGGCGGACTGCGCACCGCGGACGCCGCCGCGCTGAAGGTCGTCGCCGGCCTGTCCGCAGACGCCCGGGAAACGGCCGGGGCCGCCGCGGACCCCGCGGAGCCCACCGTGTTCCTCGGTGAGATCGGCCTGACCACCGGCGGCCGGGTCGTCGTCCGCGTCCCCTCCCAGCAGCCGCTCGCCAGGCAGCACAAGCTGGTCGCCGGCGTGCTCCGGGTTCCGTGGACGCAGCGGCACCTGGACGACTACCGCCGCGAGGTGACGGCGGTTCAGGAGCGGTTCGACCGCTACGCGGCCGACAGCCGCCGCTGGCTGGCGGAGCAGGGCCGCGAGGGTCGCCAGGCGCTGCTGGCGCAGCTGACCGAGGCCGCGCAGCGCACCGCCCCGTTCATGCTCTACATCGAGGACAAGCAGTACACGAACTTCCGCGACACCAACACGGTCGTGGGCAAGACGCTGTGGCCGGGCCACCCGGACTGCGTGTTCGGCAGCCTGGGCGGCGTGCCGCTGGAGCTGTGGTCGGACCACGACGCCCTGCTGGTCGTGGGCATCAGCCTGCTCATCCGCTCGGCCGGGTACGGCCGCATCGAAGAGGCCAACGGCTCGCAGCTCACCCCGGACAACGTGGCCCGGCTGCTGGAGCACACCCGCCGCAACTACAACCGGGCCCTGGGCGGGGAGCGGATCCCCGCGGCCGGCCCCGACGCCGGCATCGACGCGCTGATGGCCCTGGCCACGGCGCTGGGCGCGCACCGCCCCGAGGTGACCCGCACCGTCCAGCTGTACCGCGAGATCCACGGCGCCCTGATCCACAAGGTGGAGAAGGTCGCGGCCCCGTACGGCGAGGTGGCCGCGGACCGGGACCGGCAGGTCACCGAACACCTGCACGCCACGCTGCCCGTGGTCGGCGACCGGCTGGCCGAGCTGCGGCTCGCCGACGACGCCGACCCGGCCTGGCTGGCCCGGCCCTGCGGCGAGTTCGGCACCGGTCTGGAGGCGGTCGTGTACGAGGCGGTCGCCGCCACCACCGCCGCGTTCAAGGCCGACTTCTCGATGAGCCGCGGCATCCGGTCGCTGCCGGAGCTGGTCCGCGCGCTGCGCGCGGAGGCCTGGGACGAGATCAGCTCCTGGGGCATCACGGACTTCTTCTGCTGTGTGGTCCCCGCGCAGGAGGCCCGGCGGCACTACGGCGACTCGCTCGCCACGCTCGCCGACACCGCCTGGGCGATGTCCTCGCGCATGCAGTACAACTCCTGGCACTTCATCGCGGGCAACCTGCCGCGGACCCAGAAGGTCCTGGAGCGCGACCACTTCGTGCCGCCGACCGTCCCCGACATCGCCCACTTCTCCGACCAGCACCACCACGGGCACGTCAACAACATGGTGCGCTTCACGATCCGCAGCCCCCAGTCGGTCGAGGTGTGCGGCCGGCCCTTCAACGGGTTCATGGACCTGCGCATCGTCCGCGCCGACGGCGACCCGTACACCGAGCAGGAGATGCTCGCGGCGCACCAGGTGGCCGCCTTCATCGCCCGGATGACGCAGCAGGCGGCCGCGCTCGCCGAGCAGGGGGAGCAGGCCGAGGTCACGGCCTTCGACTCGGCCTGGCACTGGAGGTCCGTCACCGGCACCCCGGTCGAGGCGGCCGGCCCCCTGACCGCCTCCGTCGCCTCCTGACGCCCCCGTCGACCTTCTCGAAAGGACGCTCCCCGTCATGTTTTCCAGGTCATGGTCGGCCCCTGCCACGGAGGGCAGCGTCGGGAGCCCCGCCTTCGTCGCCGAGCACGGGCTGTGGGACGACGCCCGGCTGGCGGCCGCCGAGCGGATCGAGGCGGGGCTGGGCGACATCGACCTCGTCCGTCTGGTGTGGGGCGACCCGCACGGCCTGGTGCGCTCCAAGACGCTGACCGCCCGCAGCTTCGGCGGGGTGCTGCGCAACGGCATGAACTACAGCCCCGGCCCGTTCCTGAAGGACACCGCCTGCACCACGGCGGTGGACTACCGGGGCGAGCACGGCACCGGCGTCGACGAGATCGCGGGCCTCGGCAACTTCGTGCTGGTGCCCGACCCGCTGACCTTCCTGGTGCTGCCCGGCGAGGGGGCGCGTACGGCCTGGGTGATCGGCGACGAGTACCTGCGCGACGGCCGCCCCCACCCGCTGTCCTCGCGGCACGTGCTGCACCGGGTACTGGACCGCTACGCCGGCCGCGGGCTGACGCCCGTACTCGGCCTGGAGGTCGAGTGGTACCTGGCGCGCCGCCTGGACGACGAGCCGGGCAACGAGGGCAACGGCTTCGGCCTGCAGGGCCCGGCCCCGCGGGTGGCCGCGATGAACGCGGGCTACCAGTTCAACCTGGACGCCGCGTACGACACGATCGCCCCGGTCACCGACCCGCTGGCCCTCGCCCTGCTCGGCCTGGGGCTGCCGGTGCGGTCGATGGAGCACGAGATGGGCCCCGGTCAGGTGGAGACCACCTTCGACCCCATGTCGGCGCTGGACACGGCGGACGCGATGCTGTTCTTCCGCGTCTTCACCAAACGCTGGTGCGCGGCCCGGGGTCTGCACGCCTCCTTCATGTCGCAGCCGGCGATCGCCGGGGCGGACCCGAGCGGCTGGCACCTGAACCAGTCCGTCCTGGAGACCGCCACCGGCCGCAACGTCTTCAGCGCCGAGGGCCTTTCGGCGGGGCTCTCCCCCACGAGCAAGGCGTACGCCGAGGGCCTGCAGGACTGGCTGCGCGACCTGTTCCTGCTGTCGGTGCCCACGGTCAACGGCTACCAGCGCCTGGGCACGCAGCACGCCCTGTCCCCGACCCGGGTGGGCCTGAGCCTGGAGTCGCGCACGGCCATGCTGCGCGTGGTCGGCTCCGGGGCCGGCGCGCACATCGAGAACCGCATCGGCGAGCCGAGCGCGAACCCGTACCTGAACATCGCCGCCCAGCTCTTCGCCGGCCTCAGCGGCCTCGACGGGCTCGCCGGCGGCCCGGCCGACGGGCCCCGCGAGGGCTCGGACACCGTCCCGCAGTCCCTGCGCGAGGCCTTGGAGGCCTTCCGCACCGGGCGCGCGGCCACGCTGCTCGGCGACCCGCTGGCCAGCGTCCTCGCCAAGCTCAAGGAGAGCGAAGTGCGCCGCTACGAGGCCTGGGCGCTGGGTGCGTCCCCGGTGCCCGGCCAGGTCACCGAGTGGGAGCAGCGCGAGTACTTCGCGGCCTTCTGACCCCGCTCGGCGCAGCTCGGCACAGCTCGGCACAGCTCCGCCACGACGGCCGGCCCCGCGCCGCCGCCGTCCGCCGGGCCGGACTCCCTCACCGGCCCGCCCGCCCGTGCTCCACCGTTCCTCCCTCCGACGAAGGCCCGTGATGATCCCTCGTTTCACGCTCCCCGAGATGGCAGCGCTCCTCTCGGACGAATTCCGCTACGAGACCTACGTACGCGTCGAGATCCTCGCCACCGAGGCCCAGGTCAAGCTGGGCCGGGTGCCCGCGGAGGTGCTCGACGACATGCGCCGGGCGCCCGTCCCGACGCCGGAGAAGGTCCTCGAGATCCAGCGGCAGCGCGACCACGAGGTGCTCTCCTTCCTGGCCGCCTACTGCGAGGACATGCCCGAGTCCTCGGCCCGCTGGGTGCACGTCGGCATGACCAGCTACGACCTGGTCGACACCGCCCTCGGGCACATCCTGGCCCGGGCCTGCGACGTGCTGATCGCCGCCGTGAAGCGGCTGCGCAAGGTCCTCACCGACCGGGCCGCCGAGCACTGGGACACCCCGACCGTGGGCCGCACCCACGGCATCCACGCCGAGCCCACCACCTTCGGCCACAAGCTCGGCGGCTTCGCCTTCGCCATCGACCGCTCGCTGGCGCGCCTGGAGGCCGCCCGCGAAGCCGTCGCCGTGGGCACGGTCTCGGGCTCCGTCGGCACGTACGCGCTGATCGACCCGGCCGTGGAGAGTTACGTCTGCCAGGAGCTGGGCCTGGGCATCGAGCCCTGCCCCAGCCAGGTCGTCGCCCGCGACCGGCACGCCCAGCTCATCCAGGCCGTCGCCCTGCTCGGCGCCTGCGTCGAGCAGATCGCCCTGGAGTTCAGGCTGCTGCAGCGGACCGAGGTCCGCGAGGTCGAGGAGCGCCGCACCTCCGCCTACCAGGGCTCCAGCGCCATGCCGCACAAGGCCAACCCGTCCGGCAGCGAGATGCTGGTCGGCCTGGCCCGACTGCTGCGCGGGTACGCCACCACGGTGCTGGAGGACGTCGCGCTGTGGCACGAGCGGGACATCGCCCACCAGGCGGTGGAGAAGGTCGTGCTGCCCGACGCGCTGACCGTGGCGCACTTCCAGGTCACCAGGGCCGCGGACATGGTCGAGAACCTGCACGTGGACACCGGGCGGATGCGGGCCGGCATCGACCACACCAACGGCCTCGTGTGGAGCTCGTCCGTGCTGGTGGAGCTCCTGGAGCGGGGCGTGGAGCGGGAGCGGGCCTACCGCGCCGTCCAGGCCGCCGCCCGGCGCACCGCCGAGCAGGGCGAGAACTTCGCCGACGCGCTGCGCGCGGAGGGCATCGAGACGGCCCCCCGCCGCCCCGAGGACTTCCTCGTCAACCACCACGTCATCCACCACCGGCTGGAGGAGCTGCGCGAGCAGGCGGGCTGAACCGCCGGGCGACCGCACTCCCCCACCCCACCCCACCACTGGAGTCAGATCATGAGCTGGGCCGAAAACGCCGCCACCTTCCTGAAGAACGACCACGTCATGCTGACCCCGCTCAGCGCGCCCGACCGCGAGGACATCCGCGCCGTCGCCATGGACCCCGACATCTGGCGCTACTTCACCGTCAACGTCGGCGACGACGCGGACTTCGAGAAGTTCTTCGACTCGAACCTCGCCGAGCACACGGCCCGCCGCCGCGCCGTGTACGTGATCCGGGATCGGCAGAGCGGCCGGGTCGCGGGCAGCATGAGCCTGCTGAGCTTCGCCGAGAAGGACCGCCGCCTGGAGATCGGGGCCTCCTGGCTGGGCCGCGACTTCCGGGGCAAGGGCATCAACCACTGGGCGAAGCTGCTGCTGCTCCAGCACTCCTTCGAGGTGCTGGAGGCCGAGCGCGTGGAGTTCAAGACGGACGAGCTCAACGTCCAGGCCCGCAGGGGCCTGCGCAACATCGGCGCCACCGAGGAGGGCACCCTGCGCTCCTTCAACTACATGCCGGGCGGACGCCGCCGCGACGCAGTCTTCTACAGCATCCTGCGCGCCGAGTGGCCGCAGGTGCGCAGCGCCCTCTCCCAGGGCCCGAAGAAGGCGGCTGCCGCCGCATGAGCGTCGCGTACGTCAAGGCCGTCGGCACCCCCTTCGAACTGGGCCGCGCCCACGGAGAGGCACTCGCCGGCCCGTTGCGCGCCTTCCTCCGCGACGGCATGGCGCGGCTCGACCACCTGGCCGACGGCCCGCTGACGCTCACGGGACTGCTGCCGTCGATCTCCGCGTACCGCTCGGAGATCACGGCGGCGGTCCCGGACCTGGCCGCCGAGGTGGAGGGGCTGGCGGCCGGGGCCGGGATCTCCGAGGACCAGGCCTGGCTGCTGCAGCTGCGCCGCGAGGTGATGGGGTACGCCGGCATGCCGAGCGCCGGGGACTGCACGGGGTACGCGCGCACCTGGCCGGCGGGCCGGCCGGTGCTGGCGCAGACGGTGGACCTCAACGCGTACGTCGACAGCCACATCGCCGTGCTGTCGCTGGCCCGGGCGGGGGCGTCGCGCCGGGTGACGGTGCTCAGCTTCGCGGGCATGCTCGGCTACCTGGGCATGAACAGCGACGGGCTGGCCATCGGGGTGAACCTGACGACCGACGGCCAGTGGCGGCCGAGCCTCACCCCCTACCTGGCCATCCGCCACCTGCTGGACGGTGCCGGGAGCGTGGACGAGGCCCTGGAGATGCTGGCCGGGCTCACCCTGTCCAGCTCGCGCAACCTCATGCTGTGCGACCGGCGGCGCGCGGTGTACGCGGAGGTGTGCGGGACCGAGCTGCGGGTGACCGAACCCGCCTCGCGGGAGGCCGTGCACACCAACCACTTCCTGCACGAGGACTTCACCCCGCTCGACCGGCAGTCGGCCCCCGACCGCGTCAACTCCGACGCGCGAATGGAGGCCGTGACGAAGGGACTGACCCGCATCGGCCCGGTGGCCACGGTGGAGAGGCACTTCTCGGTGCTGTCCCGGCCGCCGGTGTGCATCGCCGACCACGGGATCTACAGCCTGGAGAGGACGGTGGCCTCCGTGGTCATGCTGCCCGGGGTCGGCGAGATGCACCTGCGGGCCGGCGACCCGAACCACGCCGTCACCGAGGTGTTCCCGGTCTAGGCCGCGTCAGGACCGGTGGGCGTCCGGGCGGACCCTGGACCGGCCCTGCAGCAGGATTCGACCGCGGACCGCTAGCGTCGGCGCGGGAGACGGCCGAACCGGTCCGGTCCCGCCACTACCCCCCGGGGGAGGCATGAGTCAGGTTCAGGCGCAGGCACTGCCGGAGCACCAGACGTCCGCTCCGCACCCCGAGCACGACGGGCCGCGGGCCCGCGCGCTGGTACAGCCGCGGCCGCCGCGCCCCGGATCCCCCGGCGTGTGGCCGCCCGGCCAGATGGGGCCGGGCCAGCGGAGTTCCGTCCAGGGCGTGCCCGGAGCGGGCGGGTCCGCCCCCCGGCCGGCGCCCGCGGTCTCCGGCCGGCGCATCCTGGTCGTGGGCGCCGACGCCGGCGACGGGCTGTCGCACCACCTGCGCCGGCACGGCCACACCTGTACCAGGGCGGCCCACGGCGGCGCGGCCCTGCAGGCCTACGGCAGCGCCGACCTCGTCCTGCTCGACCTCGAACTGCCGGACCTGGACGGGCTGGAGGTGTGCCGGGCGATCCGGTCGGTCAGCCGGGTGCCGCTCATCATCGTCACCTCCCGCGAGTCCGAGATCGACTGCGTGCTCGGCCTCCAGGCGGGCGCGGACGACTACGTCACCCGGCCCTTCGGGATCCGCGAGCTGATGGCCCGGATCGAGGCCGTCATGCGCCGCACGCAGTGGCAGCCGGCGGCCGCCGCGGGCCCGGCCCAGGAGATCCGGCACGGCCGGCTGCGCATCGAGGTCGGCTCCCGCGAGGTGACCGTCGACGACGTGCCGGTCACCCTCACGCGCAAGGAGTTCGACCTGCTGTGCCTGCTGGCGCAGCATCCCGACACCGTCGTCCCGCGCAGGGAGCTGCTCCAGCAGGTGTGGGGCAACTCCTGGTCGCGCCGCACCGTGGACACCCACGTCAGCAGCGTTCGGGGGAAGTTGGGCGACCCCGCGTGGATCGTCACCGTCCGCGGCGTCGGCTTCCGCCTCGGCACCGTCTGACGCCTCGGCGCCGCCTGACCCCGCGGCGCCGTCCATGGCTGCGGCGCCGTCCGGAGACCCCGCCCCCGCGCCCGTGGGTCGGATGACCGACGCGCCGGGACACGGCGCGCGGGCCACCTAGGCGTCGGCGTGGACGCGGCCGGCGGCCAGCGCCCGGTCGACCAGCGGCCCGGCCGCGCCGGTGTATCCGGCCGGGTCGAGCAGCGCGGTCAGCTCCGCGGGCGTGAACACCCCCCGCAGCGCGTCGGACTCCGCCAGTACGGCGGCCAGCGGGCGGGCCGTCTCGGCCGCCCGCAGCGACGCCCGCGTCAGCAGTTCCTTCGCGGCCGCCTTGCCCAGCCTGGGGGCGAGCACCGCGCTGACCCGCTCGGAGACGAGCTGACCGCCGGTGGCCTCCAGGTTGACCGCCATCCGCTCGGGGCACACGGTGAGCCCGCGGACCAGTTCCACGGCGGTGTGCGCGGCCCCGCCGGTCAGCCGCAGCGCCTCGCGCAGCGGCTGCCACTCGGCGTGCCAGACCCCCGCCGACCGCTCGTCCTCGTGCGGCAGGCACTGCGCGAGGACGGCGGCCAGCGCCGGGACCTGGAGGGCGGCGGAGCGGATCAGCGTCGACAGCACGGGGTTGCGCTTGTGCGGCATCGCGGAGGAGGCGCCCCGCCCGGCCACCGCCGGCTCGGCCACCTCCCCGATCTCGGTGCGGGCGAGCACCAGGACGTCGGCGGCGATCTTCCCCAGTGCTCCGGCGGTGTGCGCGAGGGCAGCGCCCAGGTCGGCGACCGGCGTGCGCAGCGCGTGCCAGGGGAGCACGGGTGCGGCCAGCCCGGTCTCGTCCGCGAAGGCGGCCACCAGTTCGTCCAGGACGGTCGCCGGGTCGGCGTCGTCGCCCGCGAACTGGAGGTAGCCGGCCAGCGTGCCGGCCGCGCCGCCCAGGGAGACCGGCAGGCCGCCCTCGGACAGCCGCTCCAGCCGCTCGGCGGATTCCAGGACCAACTGGCGCCAGCCCGCCGCCTTCAGCCCGAACGTGGTGGGTACGGCGTGCAGGGCGAGGGTGCGCCCCGCCATCACCGTGTCCCGGTGGTCGGCCGCCAGGGCGGCGAGGGCGTCGGCCACCGCCCTGAGGTCCGCGGCGATCAGCCGCAGGGCCCGGGTCGCCACCAGCATCGCGCCGGTGTCGAAGACGTCCTGGCTGGTGGAGCCGCGGTGCACGTACTCGGCCGCTTCCGGCGAGCGGGCCGCGACCCGTGCGGTGAGCGCCGCGACCAGGGCCACCACCGGATTGGCGGTCTCCCGCGAGGCCAGCGCCAGTTCCCGGGTGTCGAAGTTCGAGGCCCGGGCGGCGGCGGTGATCACGGCGGCCGCCGCGGGCGGGACCGTGCCGCAACGTGCCTGGGCGCGGGCCAGCGCGGCCTCGGCGTCGAGCATCGCCTGGACCCAGGCGTCGTCGGCGACGGCGGCCTCGACGGGCGTGCCGGCCCGGGCCCGGGACAGCAGCCCCGTGTGCGGGGCGACGATGTGGGCCGCGGTCCAGGCGCGTGGAGCAGGGCCGGGCACACGCCAGGGACGCCGCCCAGGCCACCGAGGAGCCGGCCGAG
>NZ_JBEXPT010000160.1:0-11990 GCF_040612195.1 Streptomyces sp. NPDC006450
CGCGCGGGCCGCCTCGCCGTCACGGGTGCGCGCGCCGGCGACCTCGGAGGCCGCGGCCTCGTCACGGCCGGCCCGGACCCGGGCCGCGCCCTGGCCGGGTCCGGCAGCGCCGTCGCCGGGCTTCCCGGCCCCGTCGGAGGCGGACGGAGCCTCCGCCGTGGCGCGGGGGTGGGGCAGGTCCGCCGCCTGGGGCTGCGCATGCGTGCGCACGGCCTCGGCCGCCGGGAGCGGGGCCTTGCCGTGGCCCAGTTCCTCCGTGCCGTGGCCGGGCTCGTCCGTCCGACCGCCGGAGGCAACCGGCTGGGGGCCCTCCTGAGAGGTGGGGTACTCCGTCACGCGTGGCATTCCGTCCGTTTGCGCTCGATGTGCGCTGCACTCAACTCGGTCAGTCGCGGTATACCCGCTCAGCGGCGGGGACACCATCACCCCGCGTTTCCGCGTCCCGCTCGTTACCTCTCGTTATCGCGTCGGCCTAGGTCAAATGCTGTTCTGCTGGCGACATTTGACCGCCGACGCTCCGGCGGAGGACGATCCTACGATTGCCCCCCGGGGGCGCATCAAGGGTCTCATGACGTCATATGCGCCGGAGTGCGGTCCCAGTCCTCCGGCAGCGCCGGTACGCCCCAGGCCGGGTCCGGTCGCCAATCCTGCCAGCCTTCGGAGAACGGCGGACCCCAGGACCGGATCACCTCCACCGCCGCGAGTCCGGCCGCGCGCACGCGCCCGGCCTGTCCGGGGTCCATCAGGCCGGACCGCTGGGCCTGTGCGAACTCGTCCTCGTCCAGCCACTTCCAGCTGCGGTCCGGATAGACGGCGATGTCGAGGAAGTGGTCCACGGAGTCCACCCCGCCGGCCCACCGCGACCTGGGCTCCTCCAGATTCACGTACCAGTTCTTGAGCCGCCAGCCGGGCCCCCAGAACAGCCATACCGACCACGGCTCCCCGGGCCGCGCCAGCTTCAGCACGCCCGCTCCGAACCAGCGCGACCGTACGGTGGTTCGCGCCGCGGTGTACCGGGTCGCGAGCGGCTCCTCGTGGACCGGGGTCCCGTCGGCGAGCACCGGCTTGACGCACTCGGTCCCGGGGGCCATCCACACCGCGAGCAGCTCGTCGGTGTCGGTCACCACGGTCACGGGCCGGCAGATGTGGACGGCACCCTTCGCGTCGGGCGCGTGGTCGCGGTAGCGCCACAGGATCTGCTCCCCGGGCGCCCAGCGGACGCCCTCGGCGGCGCCCCGCGCCGCACTCCGTGCCGCGCCCGGTGCCGAGCTCCGCGCGCTGCCGCCCCCGCGGCCTCCGGTACCTGTCATCCGGACTCCTTCGTGAATACCCCCAGCCTTTGGGCGGGGGAGGAAGTGAACCCCTGCGAAGCGGGGCAACAGGCTGAGCTCCGCCCGTTGGGCGGTTCGCAGTGCTGTGACCCGCGTGGTTTGTTCCTCACCTGATGATCTACAAGTTTGTGAGCCATGACCACTGTTCACGTGAAGCGGGCGTTCACGTACCGCTTCCATCCGACGGATGCGCACGCGGCGGAGCTGTTGCGCACCTTCGGGTGTGTGCGGAAGGTCTACAACCCGGCGCTTGCCGCGCGTACGGAGGCGTGGACGCGGCAGGAGCGGGTTCCGTGACGGGCGTCTGATCCTGGCCAACATGTCCGAACCGCTCGACATCGTCTGGTCGCGGACCCTGCCGGACGGTGTAGCACCGTCCACGGTGACCGTCTCCCAGGACGCGGCCGGGCGCTGGTTCGTCTCCCTGTTGTGTGACGACCCCGGCATCAAGCCGCTTCCCGCCACCGATGAGGCAGTGGGGATCGACGCGGGCCTGGATCATCTGGTGACCCTCTCCACTGGAGAGAAGGACGTGAACGCGGCGGAGAACCTTCTGGCGGCCGGGCTGGCCGTGACAGTCTGTGGAGCCGGTGTAGGACCTCAACGGAGTTCTCCGGGCGGGCAGTCGGCGACGAAGCAGAAGGCCCCACGGCGCGAGCCGTAGGACTCCCCTCCCTTTCAGGAAGGGGAGTATGTCAAGGGCAGATCTTAGGGCGGCGGTCCGGAGGATCGCGGCGCTGCAGGTCACCGAGGTGCCCGGGGGCGGGAAACGACCGGATACGGACCCCGGGACGGGGCGGGCGCGCCGGGGTCAGGGGTGGGTCATCCTCAGCACGTCCAGGGCTTCGTCGAGCTGCTCCAGGGTGAGGTCGCCGCGGTCCACGTAGCCCGACTCCAGGACGACCTCCCGGATCGTCTTGCGCTCCGCGAGGGACTTCTTGGCGACCTTGGCGGCCTCCTCGTAGCCGATGTACCGGTTCAGCGGGGTCACCACGGAGGGCGAGGACTCGGCGTACTCCCTGGCCCGGGCCGTGTTGGCGGTGATTCCGTCCACGGTGCGGTCGGCCAGCAGGCGGCTCACGGAGCCCAGCAGCCGGATGGACTCCAGGAGGTTGCGGGCCATCACGGGGAGCATCACGTTGAGCTCGAAGTTGCCCGCGGCGCCCGCCACGGCGACCGCCGCGTCGTTCCCCATCACCTGGGCGGCGACCATCAGGGCGGCCTCCGGGACGACCGGATTGACCTTCCCGGGCATGATCGAGGACCCCGGCTGGAGATCCGGGAGATTGATTTCGGCCAATCCGGTGCGCGGGCCCGAGGCCATCCAGCGCAGGTCGTTGCAGATTTTGGTGAGCGACACGGCGACCGTACGGAGCATTCCGGAGGTCTCGACGAGCGCGTCCCGGGCCCCCTGGGCCTCGAAGTGGTCCCGGGCCTCGGTCAGCGGCAGCCCCGTCGCCGCGGCGACCTCGGTGATCACGGCCGCCGAGAACCCGGGCGGGGTGTTGATCCCGGTGCCCACGGCCGTTCCGCCCAGGGGCAGTTCGGCCAGTCGCGGCAGCGCGGCGCGCAGCCGCTCGACGCCGTAGCGCAGCTGGACCGCGTACCCGCCGAACTCCTGGCCCAGGGTGACAGGGGTGGCGTCCATCAGGTGCGTCCGGCCGGCCTTGACCACCTGGGAGAACTCGGCGGACTTGCGCTCCAGCGCGCCGGCCAGGTGCTCCAGGGCGGGGATGAGCTCGCCGGTGACGGCGGCGGTGGCGGCGATGTGGATCGAGGACGGGAAGACGTCGTTGGAGCTCTGCGAGGCGTTGACGTGGTCGTTGGGGTGGACGGCGCGGCCGAGCCGCTCGGTGGCCAGGGTGGCGATCACCTCGTTGGCGTTCATGTTGGACGAGGTGCCGGAACCCGTCTGGAACACGTCGACGGGGAAGTGGGCGTCCCAGCGGCCCTCGGCCACCTCGGTGGCCGCCGAGACGATCGCGGCGGCGATGTCCTCGTCGACCACGCCCAGCCGGGCGTTGACGGTGGCCGCCGCGGCCTTGATCCGGGCCAGCGCCTCGATGTGGGCGCGCTCCAGGCGCTGTCCGGAGATGGGGAAGTTCTCGACGGCGCGCTGGGTCTGAGCTCGCCATTTGGCGTGCGCGGGTACGCGTACGTCGCCCATGGAGTCGTGCTCGACGCGGAACGCGTCGGGGCTCTCGCCTGTCTGCTGATGATCGGTCATCTGTGGTGCCTCCTCAAAAAGTTGAGCAATTGTCTTGTTCGGACTGTTCCCAACTCGCCTACCGGCCAGTAAATACCGGGGGTAACACCGAGATCGGGGAGGCGTTCATGGCACGTGCCCGTACACAATCAAGGATCAGGCTCAGATCTACCTTCGCCGCCGTCGCGGCGGCGGCGGCCGCCCTCGGGGGCGTCACCGCCATCACCCCCATGGCCCACGCGGCGACCACCGCGGGCTCCGCCGCGGCGGCCGCGGCCACACCCCTCACGCCCGAACTGGAGGCCATCAGGGCCGCCGAGGCCGTCAAGATCTACGGCGACTCCGCGATCCGTCCGCTCGCGGACCGCAAGACCGGTCTGATCTCGCTCGGCGACAGCGAGATCTCGGGCGAGGGCGTCGGAAACTACGACCCCGCGACCAACACCCCGTCCAACCAGTGCCACCGCTCGCCCGACGCGGCGATCCACCGCACCGGCATCGCGGCCGACTACACCTTCAACGCGGCCTGCTCCGGTGGCTACACGGGCAACATCAAGATCGGCGGCAGCAAGCAGTACGCCGACGAGCTGGTGCAGAGCGACAGCCTGGCCATCAAGGCCCGCAACACCAGGATCAAGATGGTGGTGCTGGTCGCCGGGGCCAACGACGACCTGCAGTTCGGCCCGGTCATGACCGACTGCGTCACCCGCTGGGTGCTCAGCCAGGGCACCTGCGAACCGAAGTACGGTCCGGGCTGGCAGGCACGCGTCGACGGGCTGAAGCCCAAGGTGCAGTCGACGATCGGCGACCTGAAGTCTGTCATGCGCGACGCCGGGTACGCGGACACCGACTACAAGCTGGTCGTGATGGGCTACCCCAGCCCGATCGGTCCCGACTTCTACGACAACCCCGACTTCCCCGGCAAGCTCCCCGGAGGCTGCGCCGGCTACGACTCCGACGCCGCCTGGGGCCGCAACTACGCGGTGCCCACCTTCGAGAAGGGCATGCGCGCGGCCGCCCTCGCCGGGGGCGCGACCTACCTCGACAACTCGCGGCTCTTCCAGGGCCACGAGGTCTGCATGGAGGACAGCTGGGCCCGCGGCCTCTACCTCGACCTCGGGGACCACTTCCCGTGGGACGAGAACACCGCCCGCCAGTCGTTCCACCCCAACTACCGCGGCCACGGCGCCTTCGCGTCCTGTCTGACCCAGCTCTACGCCTCCGGCCTGCGCGAGGCCTCCTGCGCCGACCCCGCGAGCACCGGCACCCCCGTCCTGCAGGCCGGGGCCTGGGACGACCTGTACAAGCCGCTGAAGAACGAGGCGACGGGCAACTGCCTCGACTCCAACGGCGGCGCCAGCGCCAACAACACCAAGGTCCTCGGATGGGACTGCCACGGCGGCCGCAACCAGGGCTGGTGGTACGACTCCGCGAAGAAGTCCCTCCACGTCGAGCTCACCCACGACCGCTGCCTGGACGCGCCCGGCGCCCAATACGGCGGCGGCACCGCACTGATCATCTGGAACTGCCACGGCGGTGCCAACCAGCAGTTCGTCCGCGACGGAGCCACCTTCCGGCCCGCCGCCGCCCCGGGCATGTGCCTGACGGTGGCCGCGGCACACGAACCGCTGCGCCTGCAGACCTGCAACGGCTCGGCCGGCCAGCGCTTCGTGTAACACCCCCGTCAGACCAGTACCCCCGTCAGACCTGTACCCCCGTCAGTTCCGACCCCCCACGCCCGGCCGGCGCACCCCGGCCGGGTGCTCACATGTCGAGCAGCAGTTTCCGTACGTCCCGGGGCCGGTTGGTGATGAGCGTGTCCACGCCCAGGCGCACGCACAGTTCCACGTCCTCGGGCTCGTCCACGGTCCACACGCGCACCTGGAGCCCCTTGGCCTTCAGCCGTCCCACCAGCCCCGGATCCCGGCGGACCAGCTCGATGCCCGGACCCGCGTGGGTGGCGTACGGGGGACGGACCGGCCGGACCCTGCGCTCGATCAGGTACACGGCCGGCAGCCCCGGCGCGAGGCGGTGCATCCGGGTCAGCGCCGTCCGGGAGAAGCTCATCACCTCAACCCGCCCGGCTCCGCCGTCGGCGAGCCCGTACTCCCCGAGCAGCCGCACGAGCTCGGCCTCCAGCCGGCCGCCCGCGCGGGTGGGGTGCTTGGTCTCGACGGCCAGCCCGACGGGGTACGGCGCGGCCAGCGCCTCCTTGACCAGGTCCTCGAAGAGCAGCACCCGGGACCCGGCGTGCCCGGACCCCTTCCACGCCCCGAAGTCGAGGGCGCGCAGCTCCTCGTACGTCATCTCGGAGACGACCCCGCGCCCGTCGGAGGTCCGCTCGACCCGCCGGTCGTGCACGCAGACCAGCCGGTGGTCGGCGGTGAGCCGCACATCGCATTCGAGCGCGTCCGCCCCGTCGGCGATGGCCTGCCGGTAGGCGGCCATGGTGTGCTCGGGGTGCTCGTGGGAGGCCCCGCGATGGGCGATGACCCGCGTGGCGCGGGCCGGGGGGAGGGGGGTCGGTGCAGCCATACGGAAATCCTTGCAAAGCGGGGTGAACGCGCTGGTGCGGGGTCGTGTCCCCGACGTTAACCGGATGCGGTGGCCCTACCGGGCAGGGCAGGGGACCGGCCGCGTCGGCCCGGGCCGGAGCGCGGGCCGGAGCGCGGGCCGGTGCCGGGGGCGGGGTATGCCAGAGGGCCCCTCCGCCTGGGGGAGGGGCCCTCGATGGCGTTCTTTACAGGCCCGGGCCGCGGACCGGGATGTGGGTGAAGGTGGGTTCCGGGGCCGGGTTCTGGAAGAAGTCGTTGCCCTTGTCGTCGACCACGATGAAGGCCGGGAAGTCCTCGACCTCGATCTTCCAGACGGCTTCCATGCCGAGCTCCTCGTACTCCAGGACCTCGACCTTCTTGATGCAGTCCTGGGCCAGGCGCGCCGCGGGGCCGCCGATGGAGCCGAGGTAGAAGCCGCCGTGCTTGCCGCACGCGTCGGTGACCTGCTGGGAGCGGTTGCCCTTGGCCAGCATGACCTTGGAGCCGCCCGCCGCCTGGAACTGCTCGACGTAGGAGTCCATGCGGCCGGCCGTGGTCGGGCCGAAGGAGCCGGAGGCGTAGCCCTCCGGGGTCTTCGCGGGGCCCGCGTAGTAGACCGGGTGGTCCTTCAGGTACTGCGGCATCTCCGCGCCGGAGTCGAGGAGTTCCTTGATCTTGGCGTGCGCGATGTCGCGGGCCACGACCAGCGGGCCGGTCAGGGAGAGGCGGGTCTTGACCGGGTGCTGGGTGAGGGTGGCGAGGATGGTGTCCATCGGCTGGTTCAGGTCGATGGAGACCACGTCCGCGGAGTCGTTCAGGTGCGCGTCCGTCGTCTCCGGGAGGAAGCGTGCCGGGTCGCGTTCCAGCTGCTCCAGGAAGACGCCCTCGGCGGTGATCTTCGCGGTGGCCTGGCGGTCCGCGGAGCAGGAGACGGCGATCGCGATCGGGAGGGACGCGCCGTGGCGGGGGAGGCGGACGACGCGGACGTCGTGGCAGAAGTACTTTCCGCCGAACTGCGCGCCGATGCCGATCTTCTGGGTCAGCTCGAAGACCTGCTGCTCCAGGGCCTCGTCGCGGAAGCCGTGACCCAGGGGGGAGCCCTCGGTGGGGAGCTCGTCCAGGTAGTGGGCGGAGGCGTACTTCGCCGTCTTGAGCGCGTGCTCCGCCGAGGTGCCGCCGACCACGATCGCCAGGTGGTACGGCGGGCAGGCCGCCGTACCGAGCGAGCGGATCTTCTCTTCCAGGAACTTCATCATGGAGGCCTCGTTGAGGACCGCCTTGGTCTCCTGGTAGAGGAAGGACTTGTTGGCGGAGCCGCCGCCCTTGGCCATGAAGAGGAACTTGTACGCGCCGCTGTCGGTCGCGTACAGCTCGATCTGCGCGGGCAGGTTCGAGCCGGTGTTCTTCTCCTCCCACATGGTGACCGGGGCCATCTGCGAGTAGCGCAGGTTCAGCCGGGTGTACGCGTCGAAGATGCCGCGGGACAGGGCCGCCTCGTCGCCGCCCTCGGTGAGGACGTTCTGGCCGCGCTTGCCCATCACGATGGCCGTGCCCGTGTCCTGGCACATCGGCAGGACGCCGGCCGCGGCGATGTTCGCGTTCTTGAGGAGGTCGAGGGCGACGAACTTGTCGTTCGCGCTGGCCTCGGGGTCGTCGATGATCCGGCGCAGCTGCGCGAGGTGCGCGGGGCGCAGGAAGTGCTGGATGTCGTGGATCGCCTCTTCGGCGAGCTTGCGCAGCGCCTCCGGCTCGACCTTGAGGAACGTACGGCCGTCGGCCTCGAAGGTCGAGACGCCTTCGGAGGTCACCAGCCGGTACGGGGTGGAGTCCTCGCCCAGGGGCAGCAGGTCGGTGTACGCAAACTCTGGCATGACGGCAGTCATTCCCTCACTCGGCAGACGGCGCTGACGACCGTTTGGCAGCGCGGTATCCAGCGTAGGACCTCTTCCGGTGGCTTTTGTTGTGAGGTAAGGCTCACTGGCCAGTATCGCGATCTATCGTGTCTCGCTATGCTGGGTCGCGTGGACCTGGAAAAGCAGCCCTCATCCGCGCCGGCCCCGATGCCGGCCCCCGCGCCCGCCCCCGGGCTGCGCGCCTCCGACGCGGACCGGGACCGGATCGCGCAGATCCTCGCCGACGCCGTCGCCGAGGGCCGGCTGAGCACCGAGGAGCACTCGGAGCGGCTCGACTCGCTGTACGCGCTGAAGACGGTCGGCGAGCTGGAGGTGCTCGTACGGGACCTGCCCGCGCCCGGCGCCGGCACCCGGCCGGGGGTGGCGTCCTACGCCGATGGCGCCCCGGTGGGAGCCCCGGCGGGCGCCCCGGTCGAGACGGTCGTGGCCGTGTGCAGCAGTTCCTCCCGCAAGGGGCGCTGGCGGCCGGGCGCGCACACCCGCGCGGTCTCCGTCATGGGCGACATCAGCATCGACCTGACCCAGGCGGTCTTCGAGCAGCAGGTCACCGAGATCAACGTGACCAGCATCCTCGGCAACGTCGAGATCCTGGTTCCGGAGAACGTCACCCTGCGCGGCTACGGCAGCGGCGTCCTCGGCAACGTCGAGGTGCACGGCGAGGGGCGCGGCGAGACCGACCCGCACGCCCCGGTCGTGATCGTCCGCGGCTTCGCGCTGCTGGGCAACATCGAGGCCCGCCCCAGGCCCGGCGCCCGCCTGGTGGACCTGGCGAGCAGGCTCCGCAAGGGCCGGGAGGGCGCCCGGTAGCCCGACACGCGGGCAACTGGCTTTGGAATAAAGCTCTTTGGCCGGGGCCTCTTTGTAGGGTCGGCCCCATGACATCCACGTGGGATCTGCTCGACCAGGCGCACGAAGCGCTGCGCTCCGTCGCCGCCGCCCTACCGGCCGATGCCCTGAGCGCGCCGACGCCGTGCGACCAGTGGAATGTCGGCCAAGTGCTCCAGCACGCGGCCGGCGACCAGCTCGCCTACGCGGGCCGCCTCACCGGCGGGCAGGGACCGGCCGAGGACCCCTTCGCACCCACCGGCACCCTGGCCGGCAGCCCCACGGAGCTGCTGGAGCCCGCCCTCGACGCCGCCGCGGAGGCCTTCGCGGAGGTCGCGCCGGGCGCCACCGAAGTGGCCGTCCCGCTGCCCCCGTTCACCCTCGACGCCGAGACCGCGGTCGCCGCGGCCGCCCTCGACGCGGCCGTCCACGCCTGGGACCTCGCGGTCGCCACCGGCCAGGCCTCCCCGCTGACCCCCGCCCTCGCGGCGGCCCTGACCCCGGCCGCCCGGGTGCTCGCCGAGCCGCTGCGCGGGTTCGCGTACGCCCCGGCGCTCGCCTCCGCGCCCGATCCGGACGCCGATCCGGCCGGTGCGCTGCTCGCCTTCCTGGGCCGTCGCCCCGACTGGAAGCCGTCCGTCGCGTGACGTCCGGATGACGGGTGCCGGGCCGGACGGGAGCACCTTTCGGTCGAAGCGGCCGGATCGGCGGCACACGGTGCATAGGGGCGCGCACAGCGGGTAGGGACAGGTGCGTCGCCTCTTCCTCGCGTATACGTCGTCAGGAGTAGACCGTGCCGCATCCGCCGCGCCAGTCCCTGCAGGTAGCCGCCGTCCAGAGTCTTCAGGGGCGCCCGGCGGCGGTCGTGCCGAAGCCGCGGGTGCCGGCCAGGGAAGAGGACGGCCCATGGCACGCGGACGCGGTGTGCCGGCGCGACGAGGCCGGGCTCTTCTTCGCCCCCTCCAAGGAGCCGACCGCCGCCCGGCTGTCCCGTGAGGACGCCGCCAAGCGGGTCTGTGCCCGCTGCCCCGTCATGGTCGCCTGCCGGGAGCACGCGCTGATACAGCCCGAGCCCTACGGAGTCTGGGGCGGGCTGACGGCCGCCGAGCGCCGGGTGGTGCTGGCCCGCCGGCGGCGCCGGGCGGGGGAGCTGCGCGAAGCCTCGTAGGCGGCGCGGAGCTCCGTGGCGCGCGGTCCGGCAGCGGACGAGCGACGACCGGACCTACGGCAGGCGGACGTACGACAAGGGGCGCCCCCGCCGCACGCGGGAGCGCCCCTCGTCGTGATGCCGCGCCGCCGGTGGCCTACTTGGCGCGGTCGAAGTCGATCGCGCTGTACGCGCGGAGCTTCGAGAGGCGGTGGGTCGAGTCGATCTGCCGGATCGTGCCCGACTTGGAGCGCATGACCAGCGAGGAGGTCGTCGCGGTCTCCGAGCGGTAGTGGACGCCGCGCAGCAGCTCGCCGTCCGTGATGCCGGTGGCGACGAAGAACACGTTGTCGCCGGAGACCAGGTCGTCCGTGAACAGGACGCGGTCCAGGTCGTGGCCCGCGTCGATCGCCTTCTGGCGCTCGGCCTCGTCCTTGGGCCACAGCTTGCCCTGGATGGTGCCGCCCATGCACTTGATCGCGCAGGCCGAGATGATGCCCTCGGGGGTGCCGCCGATGCCGAGCAGCAGGTCGATGCCGCTGTCCTCCGTGACGGCCAGCACCGAGCCGGCGACGTCTCCGTCGGAGATGAACTTGATGCGCGCGCCGGTCTCGCGGATCTCCTTGACGATGCCCTCGTGGCGGGGGCGGTCGAGGATGATCACCGTGACGTCCTCCACGGCCATGTTCTTGGCCTTGGCGACGCGGCGGATGTTGACGGAGACCGGGGCGTTGATGTCGACGAAGTCGGCGGCCTCGGGACCAGTGACCAGCTTCTCCATGTAGAACACCGCGGACGGGTCGAACATGGTGCCGCGGTCGGCGGCGGCCAGAACGGCGATGGCGTTCGGCATGCCCTTGGCGTTCAGGGTGGTGCCGTCGATGGGGTCCACGGCGATGTCGACCTCGGCGCCGGTGCCGTCGCCGACCTGCTCGCCGTTGAAGAGCATCGGGGCTTCGTCCTTCTCGCCCTCGCCGATGACGACGACGCCGTTCATCGAGACGGTGGAGATCAGGGTCCGCATCGCGTTGACGGCAGCGCCGTCGGCGCCGAGCTTGTCACCACGCCCGACCCAGCGGCCCGCGGCCATGGCAGCGGCCTCGGTGACCCGTACGAGTTCCAGGGCGAGGTTGCGGTCGGGTGCCTCCGGAGAGACTTCGAGCTGGGGCGGCAGGTTGTGCTCGGTCATCGGAGCGCACCTTTCTGTACGGCGACGGCCGGGAGTGAGGGTCCCTCGACTCTATCGGTACGTCGACATATTGAGCAGACCGGGTCACGTATGAGCGCCATATCGGTCAGCCGGTTGTCCTGAGCGGACATCTTGCGCTGCCCGTGGCGCGCCTTTCCGACCCCGGCGGTGATCGCTCCGGGCCATGCGGGACGATGGTGTCGTGGCAGGTATGAAGGGCAAGCAGACGGTCGTGGACATGGTCCGGTCGCTGGCGGTGATCGGGCTCGTGGTCGGGGGGATCTATTTGGTCATCCCACATGACGAGAAGGCCGACCCGACGAAGGTGGTCGACTACCGCGTCGAAAGCCTCACGGCCCGGCGCGCGGCGCCGTACCCCGTGGCGGTGCCCGTCGGGCTGCCGCCGGAGTGGCGGGCGACCTCGGTGGGGTACGCGCGCAAGGATGCCAGTGCCTGGCACCTGGGCTTCCTGGATCCGACGCAGCAGTACGTGGCGGTGGAGCAGTCCGCGGACGCCACGGACAGGTACATCGGGAAGGTCACCCGCAAGGCGACGGCCACCGGGGAGACCCAGCGGGTCGGGGACCAGGTCTGGGAGCGCTGGGACGGCGAGAAGTACGACGCCCTCGTGCGCAAGGACCAGGGTTACGTCACGGTGGTGACCGGGACGGCCTCCTTCGAGCAGCTCGGGGCGATGGCCGCGGCGCTGGAGTTCAAGCAGGGCTCGTAGGACGCGGCGAGACGCAGTAGGACGCGTGCGTCGCGGCGGGACGGGAAAAGGCCGCGCTCCCCGGAATCCGGGGAGCGCGGCCGTTTGGTTGACTGCCTGCGGGGGTGGGCTCAGT
>NZ_JBEXPT010000161.1:0-11970 GCF_040612195.1 Streptomyces sp. NPDC006450
CGAGGGCCGGACCCGGCCCTCGTCCCCGGGACACCCCCTGGCGTCACCCCCGCCTCAGCACGCGGGAGGCGCCCGCCGCGACCGTCGTGGCGAGGATCCAGCCCAGGATGACCAGGGCCGCCGTGCCCCACTGCCAGCCGCCCCGCAGAATCCACTGGTCCTGCTGGCCGAGGTCGATCACCGGGAGCAGCAGGTCCAGGGCGAACAGCACCGGGTTCCAGTCCGGGTGCTCCTCCGCCTTCAGCGGCGGCGGCTCCCCGTGCACCTCGAACAGCAGGGCCCCGGCCGCCCACAGCACGGCCATCCACAGCGCCGCCCGCCCCGGCCGGTAGCCGTAGACCACCGTCCAGTCCTGGAGGTACCCCCACGCGCGCAGCGCCGGCGGCAGCGTCGTGCGCCGGCGGCGCTGCTTGGCGAGCAGCACCGCGCGGGCGTCCGCGTCCTCCCCGGAGGCCCGCAGGACCGCGGCGAGCCGCTCGTAGGGTTCCGGGGAGTACTCGGGGGTGGCCGCCTCGACCCACTCCAGTCGGCGGGCCGGCGGGAAGAGGCCCCGGGGCGCGAGGTTCTCGTAGGCGAAGCCCTCGATGGACAGCCGGCCCGGGCGGCCCGGCCAGCTCGTGGCGGTGTCCACGAGCTTGACCACCTGCGAGCCCGACAGCACCACCCGGCCCCGCTCCGGCCGCTCGCCGACGAACCGCAGCTCCGGGGTGTGGATGCGGCGCAGCGAGACCTCCTGGTCCTCCGTGAGGGTGAACCGGGCCCCGTAGAAGTCCACCGCGTCCCCGAAGCGGCCGTCGTCCAGCCGCAGGCCGCCCCGGCACTCGAAGTGCTGCGCGGGCTCGCCCCGCAGCGGGGTGTGGCCCACCCCGTAGGGGGGAGTGGAGGAACCGGAGTCGCCCGAGACGTAGTCCACGGCGATGGAGGTCAGGTAGAGGGTGCGCTCGACGGTGAGCTGCGGGGCGTTCAGCGCCCGCCTCCCGGCCGGATTGATCAGGCGGGCCCCGCGCAGGCTCATCGACACGCCGATCTTGGCGCCGCGCAGGCTCAGCTCCCCGTAGGTCCGCAGCAGCTCGCCCTGGAAGTCCTGCGCGACCGACATCCCGTCGGCGGCCAGGGCCCGCCCCTTGCCGTCGCGCTGCAGTACCGCCTCGCTGATCAGCAGGTCGGTGCCGATCTGCGCGTCGGTCAGCCGGACCCCGCGCGCCACCCGGCAGCGCGGCAGGTGCAGATCGCCCTCGGTGTGCAGGCGGGCCGCGTCCAGCCGGGGTATCGCGCAGTTGACCAGGCGCAGCGTGCCGAAGCGGGTCTCCGAGAGCTGCACCTCCCCGTCGAAGCGGCAGGACTGGAGCTCTACGTACGGGGCGACCGTGCCCCCGGAGAGGTCGAGGCGGCCGGTGATCCGCACCCCCCGCAGCTTGAGCGAGGCCACCCGGCCCGGCACCGGGCCCGGCCCGTGGAGCAGCAGCAGCGCCACCACCGCCGCGCGGACGCTGCGCCCGGGGCCCCACACCCGGTCGGCGTGCGGATCGTCCCGTTCGGCGCTGCGGGCACTGAGATCGCAGACGCTGCCGGTCCGGTACGCCTCCCACATGAGCCGTTCGGGGCCCGTGAGATCGGCCGGTTCCCCGTCCGGGCGTGCTTCGGCCATGGCGGCCCCCCTCCGCTCGTCCGCGCGCAGGACACCGCGCGGCCTCTCCGCTCGTACGCGCGGACGAGCCGCGCGTACTGCACGCTAGGGGGCCGCTGTGACATCGGGAAACGTCCGTGGCGCGTATCAGCCAGTGATACGGACGAACGGTGGCGCGAGGCGGTCTGAGAGAATTGGCAGGTGATCTCTCGTATCGACCTGCGCGGCGACACCCTCCCCGAGGGTGGCGCCCTGCGCGATCTGCTGCCCCGTGCCGAGTTCGACGTGGAAGCCGCCCTGGAGAAGGTGCGGCCCATCTGCGAGGACGTCCACCATCGTGGGACGGCGGCGCTGATCGAGTACGCGCAGAAGTTCGACGGGGTCGAGCTCAAGCAGATCAGGGTGCCCGCAGAGGCGCTCAAGACCGCTCTGGACCAGCTCGACCCGGCCGTCCGTGCCGCCCTGGAGGAGTCGATCCGGCGCGCCCGGATCGTGCACCGCAACCAGCGCCGCTCCGAGCACGTCACCCAGGTGGTCCCCGGCGGCACGGTGACCGAGAAGTGGGTTCCGGTGGAGCGCGTGGGGCTGTACGCCCCGGGCGGCCGCTCGGTGTACCCGTCCTCCGTCGTCATGAACGTCGTCCCGGCCCAGGAGGCGGGCGTCCAGTCCATCGCGCTCGCGTCCCCGCCGCAGGTGGACTTCGACGGACTGCCGCACCCCACGATCCTCGCCGCGTGCGCGCTGCTGGGCATCGACGAGGTGTACGCGGCCGGCGGCGCCCAGGCCGTCGCGATGTTCGCGTACGGCACCGAGGAGTGCGCCCCCGCCAACATGGTGACCGGCCCCGGCAACATCTGGGTCGCCGCCGCCAAGCGCTACTTCACCGGCAGGATCGGCATCGACACCGAGGCCGGCCCGACCGAGATCGCGGTCCTCGCGGACTCCACGGCCGACCCGGTGCACGTCGCCGCCGACCTGATCAGCCAGGCCGAGCACGACCCGTTGGCCGCCGCCGTCCTCGTCACGGACTCCGCGGAGCTCGCGGCCGCCGTCGAGAAGGAGCTGGAACCACAGGTCGCGGCCACCAAGCACGTCGAGGACCGGATCAAGCCCGCGCTGGCCGGCCGCCAGTCCGCGATCGTGCTGGTCGACAGCCTGGAGGACGGCCTCAAGGTCGTCGACGCGTACGGCGCCGAGCACCTGGAGATCCAGACCGCCGACGCGGCCGCCTGGGCCGCCCGCGTGCGCAACGCCGGCGCGATCTTCGTCGGCCCGTGGTCCCCGGTCTCGCTGGGCGACTACTGCGCCGGCTCCAACCACGTGCTGCCCACCGGCGGCTGCGCCTGCCACTCCTCGGGCCTGTCCGTGCAGTCCTTCCTGCGCGGCATCCACATCGTCGACTACACGCGCGACGCCCTCGCCGAGGTCACCCACCACGTGGTGACGCTCGCCGAGGCCGAGGACCTGCCCGCGCACGGCGCGGCTCTCAAGGCACGTTTCGGGTGGAAGGTTCCCCAGGCATGACCGGCACCACCGACAGCACCGCGGCCGTCATCGGCATCGACGACCTCCCCATCCGGGACGAACTGCGCGGCAAGACCCCGTACGGCGCCCCCCAGCTGGACGTGCCCGTCCAGCTCAACACCAACGAGAACCCGTACGGGCTGCCCGAGGAACTCGTCGCGCGCATCGCCGAGCGGGTCGCCGAGGCCGCCCGCACCCTCAACCGGTACCCCGACCGGGACGCCGTCGAGCTGCGCACCGAGCTGGCCGCCTACCTGACCCGTACCGGCAAGCACCCGGTCGCGCGGGAGAACGTATGGGCCGCCAACGGCTCCAACGAGGTCCTCCAGCAGCTGCTGCAGACCTTCGGCGGGCCCGGCCGCACCGCGATCGGCTTCGAGCCCTCCTACTCGATGCACGCGCTCATCGCGCGCGGCACCGGCACGGAGTGGATCTCCGGTCCGCGCAGCGAGGACTTCACCGTCGACGTGGAGGCCGCCGAGCGCGCCATCGCGGAACACGCGCCCCACATCGTCTTCATCACCTCGCCCAACAACCCCACGGGCACCGCGGTCGGCGCGGAGACGGTCCTGGCCCTCTACGAGGCAGCGCAGGCGGCCCGGCCCAGCCTGGTCATCGTCGACGAGGCCTACGTGGAGTTCAGCCACCGGGACTCGCTGCTGCCCCTGATCGAGGGCCGCCCGAACCTGGTGGTCTCCCGGACCATGTCCAAGGCCTTCGGCGCCGCGGGCCTGCGCCTGGGCTACCTGGCCGCGCACCCGGCCGTGGTCGACGCCGTCCAGCTCGTACGCCTGCCGTACCACCTGTCGGCCGTCACCCAGGCGACTGCGCTGGCCGCCCTGGAATTCACCGACACCCTGCTCGGCTACGTCGAGCAGCTCAAGGCCGAGCGCGACCGCCTGGTCACCGAGCTGCGGGGGATCGGCTTCGAGGTCACCGACTCCGACTCGAACTTCGTACAGTTCGGCCGGTTCGAGAACTCCCACACCGCCTGGCAGAAGATCCTCGACCAGGGCGTCCTGGTCCGGGACAACGGCGTACCGGGATGGCTGCGGGTCACCGCGGGCACCCCGGCCGAGAACGACGCGTTCCTGGAAGCGGTTCGCGCACTGAAGAAGGAGCAGCACGCATGAGCCGCATCGGACGGGTCGAACGGACCACGAAGGAGACCTCGGTCCTCGTCGAGATAAACCTCGACGGCACGGGCAAGGTCGACGTCTCGACGGGCGTGGGCTTCTACGACCACATGCTCGACCAGCTCGGCCGCCACGGCCTCTTCGACCTCACGGTCAAGACCGAGGGCGACCTGCACATCGACAGCCACCACACCATCGAGGACAGCGCGCTCGCGCTCGGCGCCGCCTTCAAGCAGGCCCTCGGCGACAAGGTCGGCATCTACCGCTTCGGCAACTGCACCGTGCCGCTCGACGAGTCCCTCGCCCAGGTGACCGTCGACCTGTCGGGCCGCCCGTACCTCGTGCACACCGAGCCCGAGAACATGGCGCCGATGATCGGCTCGTACGACACGACGATGACCCGGCACATCTTCGAGTCCTTCGTCGCGCAGGCCCAGATCGCCCTGCACATCCACGTGCCGTACGGCCGCAACGCCCACCACATCGTGGAGTGCCAGTTCAAGGCGCTGGCCCGGGCCCTGCGCTACGCCGCCGAGTTCGACCCGCGCGCCGCCGGGATCCTGCCCTCCACGAAGGGCGCCCTCTAGCGTGAACGGGCTCAACACGATCCTGATCGTCCTCGGCCTGTTCCTGGCCGGCGGCGTCTACTCCTTCAAGAAGCAGGAGATGCCCGCCTCGGTCATCGCCCTGCTCGCCATCGGCTCCGTGATGTGCCTGGTCGCCGGAGTGCTGCGGATCCAGGGAATTTGGGAGTGAGCACCTTGACCCCCACCAAGAAGGTCGTGGTCTTCGACTACGGCTTCGGCAACGTCCGCTCCGCCGAGCGCGCCCTCGCGCGCGCCGGCGCGGACGTGGAGATCACCCGCGACTACGACAAGGCCATGGACGCCGACGGACTGCTCGTCCCCGGCGTCGGAGCCTTCTCCGCCTGCATGCAGGGCCTCAAGGAGGCGCGCGGCGACTGGATCATCGGCCGCCGGCTCTCCGGCGGGCGCCCGGTCATGGGCATCTGCGTCGGCATGCAGATCCTCTTCGAGCGCGGCATCGAGCACGGCGTGGAGACCGAGGGACTCGACGAGTGGCCCGGCACGGTCGGCCCGCTCCAGGCCCCGATCGTCCCCCACATGGGCTGGAACACCGTGGACGCGCCGGCCGACAGCCAGGCCTTCGCCGGCCTGGACGAGGACGCCCGCTTCTACTTCGTGCACTCCTACGCGGCCCACGACTGGTCGCTGGAAGTCACCAACCCGCTGATCAAGGCCCCCAAGGTCACCTGGGCCACGCACGGCGAGCGGTTCGTCGCGGCGGTGGAGAACGGGGCCCTGTGGGCCACCCAGTTCCACCCCGAGAAGTCCGGGGACGCCGGCGCCCAGCTCCTCACCAACTGGATCGAGACCCTGTGATGACGACGTCGAAGAAGCTCGAACTGCTCCCCGCCGTCGACGTCCGCGACGGCCAGGCCGTCCGCCTCGTGCACGGCGTGTCCGGCAGCGAGACCTCCTACGGCTCCCCGCTCCAGGCCGCCCTCGCCTGGCAGGCCGCCGGCGCCGAATGGCTGCACCTGGTCGACCTGGACGCCGCCTTCGGCACCGGTGACAACCGCGCGCTCGTCGCCGAGATCACCGGCGCCATGGACATCAAGGTCGAGCTGTCCGGCGGCATCCGCGACGACGCCTCGCTCGCCGCGGCCCTCGCCACCGGCTGCACCCGGGTCAACCTCGGCACCGCCGCCCTGGAGACCCCCGAGTGGGCCGCCAAGGCCATCGCCGAGCACGGCGACAAGATCGCCGTGGGCCTCGACGTACGCGGCACCACCCTCAAGGGCCGCGGCTGGACCAGCGAGGGCGGGGACCTCTACGAGACCCTCGCGCGCCTGGACTCCGAGGGCTGCGCCCGGTACGTCGTCACCGACATCGGCAAGGACGGCACCCTCACCGGCCCCAACCTGGAGCTGCTGAGGAACGTCTGCGCCGCCACCGACCGGCCCGTCGTCGCCTCCGGCGGCATCTCCTCCCTCGACGACCTGCGCGCACTCGCCGGGCTCGTCGCCTCCGGCGTCGAGGGCGCCATCGTAGGCAAGGCCCTGTACGCCAAGGCGTTCACGCTCGAAGAAGCCCTGAAGGTGGTCTCCGCATGAGTTCCGAGCAGATTTCCGACACGGCGTCCGCCGTCCGGCGCATCTCCTCCGGCGGCGCCTACGAGGACGTGCTCGGCTACTCCCGCGCCGTCCAGCTCCCCAACGGGCTCGTCCTGGTCTCCGGCTGCACCGGCGCCGACGCGGGCGGCCCGTACGACCAGACGAAGAAGGCCTTCAGCGTGGCCTTCAACGCGCTGGAGCAGGCCGGGCTCGGCCCCGAGCACGTGGTCCGCACCCGGCTCTACCTCACGCACGCCCGTGACGTGGACGAGGTCGGCCGCGCCCACAGCGAGCTCTTCGACAAGATCCGCCCCGCCTCGACGCTGATCATCGTCAACGGGTTCGTGGACCCGAGCATGGTCGTCGAGGTGGAGGTCGAGGCCTTCGGCCCCGTCCAGGGAGGCTCCGCATGACCCTCGCCGTACGGGTGATCCCCTGCCTGGACGTGGACAACGGCCGCGTGGTCAAGGGCGTCAACTTCCAGAACCTGCGCGACGCCGGCGACCCGGTCGAGATGGCCAAGCTCTACGACGCCGAAGGCGCCGACGAGCTGACCTTCCTCGACATCACCGCCTCCTCCGGGAACCGGGAGACCACCTACGACGTGGTGCGCCGCACCGCCGAGCAGGTCTTTATCCCGCTGACCGTGGGCGGCGGCGTCCGCACCGCCGACGACGTGGACAAGCTGCTGCGGGCCGGCGCCGACAAGGTCGGCGTGAACACCGCCGCCATCGCCCGGCCCGAGCTCATCCAGGAGATCGCCGAGCGGTTCGGCCGGCAGGTGCTGGTGCTGTCGGTCGACGCCCGCCGCACCGCCTCCGGTTCCTTCGAGGTGACCACCCACGGCGGCCGGCAGAGCGCCGGCATCGACGCCGTCGAGTGGGCGCACCGGGCGGCCGAGCTGGGCGCCGGGGAAATCCTGTTGAACTCGATGGACGCGGACGGTACCAAGGACGGCTACGACACCGAGATGATCGCGGCCGTGCGCAAGCACGTCACGGTCCCGGTGATCGCCTCGGGCGGCGCGGGCAAGCTGGCGCACTTCCCGCCGGCGATCGCGGCGGGCGCCGACGCGGTGCTCGCGGCCTCGGTGTTCCACTTCGGAGACCTGCGCATCGGCCAGGTCAAGGACGCGCTGAGGGAAGCGGGCCACCCGGTCCGCTGAGTACCGCTCTGCCCGTGGGGGGCTCGCTGTGAACGGGAACGTCTGGCGGGACGCCAATGTCCTGCGCTGGCTGGCCGCCTACGGGGCTTCGCTGGTCGGGGACGGGGTCTACTTCCTCGCCCTCGGCTGGGCGGCCGCCCAGAGCGCCGGCCCGGCCGAGGTCGGCCTGGTCATGGCGGTCGGCGCGATACCGAGGGCCCTGCTGATGCTGGGCGGCGGGGTGGTCGCGGACCGCTTCGGGCCCCGGCTCGTGGTCATCTCCTCCGACGCGGTGCGGTGCGGTGTCGTCCTGGCACTGGCGCTCGTCCTCGCCCTCGGCTCCCCGGGCCTGTGGGTCCTGGTGCTCGTCGCGCTGGTCTTCGGCATCGTGGACGCGCTGTTCATGCCGGCCGTCGGGGCGCTGCCGCCCCGGATCGCCGGACCCGGGCACCTGGTACGGGTCCAGGGGCTGCGCAGCCTCGCGGAACGCGTCGGGCACACCGCCGGGCCGCCGGTGGCGGGGCTGGCGATGGGGCTGGGCGGGCCGGCTTCGGCCTTCGCGGTGGCCTCGGCACTGTTCGGGGTGTCGCTGGTGCTGCTGGTGGCCGTACGGATCGCTCCGCTGCCGGCTCCGGCTCCCGGCCAGGTGCCGGCTTCCGCTTCCGAGAGCCCTTGGAGACAGCTCCGCTCGGGGCTCGGCTACATCCGGCGGCACGGGCTGATCGGCCCCCTGGTGCTCTCGGGGGCACTGAGCCAGCTGGGCACGTCCGCGCCGATGACGCTGGGGCTGATCCTCGTCTCCGAGGAGCGCGGCTGGGGGCCGGGCGGAGTCGGCTGGATCATCGGCGGAATGGGACTGGGTGCGGCGTCGAGCGCGCTGGTGCTGACCCTGATCCCGAGGTTCCCGCGGGCCGGGGCGATCCAGAACCTCACCCTGATCATCGGCTCCGCCGGCATCGGCGGCCTCGTGCTGGCGCCGAGCCTGCCGGTGGCGGTGGGGCTGGCCGTGCTCACGGGACTGGTCTGCGGGATCTGCGGCGGCCTGGCCGTCGCCCTCATCCAGACGGCCACGGATCCCTCGTACCTGGGGCGGGTCAGCTCCGTGATGGCCTTCACGGCGGTCGGCCTGGCCCCGCTGGCCTACCCCGTCTTCGGCTTCGCCGCCGACCTCTGGGGCGTGACCCCGGTCTTCCTGGCGGGAGCGGCGGTGAGCATGGCGGGCGCGATCGTGGGCACCTCGGCCCCCGCGGTCCGCCGCGCGGAGCTCGCCCTGGCCTGAGCCCTGCGGGGCTGTCCCCGCAGCAACCCTCGCCCCGCAGGGCCGACCCGGCCGCACCCGCCCACCGGGCTCACGCCGGGACGGCGGTGGCGGGCACGCGGACGGGCCACCGCCGGACGGGGTCCGGCGCAGCGGGGCGAAGCCCGCGCAGCGGTGCGAGCGGCGCGTGAAGAAGGGCGGAACTAGATGCCCAGCTCTGCCCTCGTGAGCTTCGCGACGGCTTCCTTCGGGCCGTCCAGTTCCACCGCGGCAGCGTCCTGGCGGCCGAAGCAGAAGAGGGTCAGCTCTCCCGGCTCCCCCGTCACCGTCACCACCGGCGCGCCCTTGTGGGCCACCGCCGTCTGGCCGTTCGGGCGGCGCAGGACCAGGCCCACCGGGGAGCGGCGGCCCGTCAGGCGGGCCAGCTTCTCCAGGCGGGACCAGAGGGAGTCGGAGAAGACCGGGTCCAGGGTGCGCGGGGACCAGTCCGGCTGGGCGCGGCGGACGTCCTCGGCGTGGACGTAGAACTCCACCGCGTTCGCCAGCTCGTCGATCGGCTTCAGCGCGTAGAGGGACATCTTCGGCGGGCCGGTCCGGATCAACTGGATGAGCTCCTCGTACGGCTTGGCCGCGTACTCCTCCATCGCCTTGTCCAGGCGGGCCTTGAGGACGTTCAGCAGCAGCCCGCCCGCCGCGTCCGGGCGACGCTCCCGAACCACCACGTGCGCGGCCAGTTCCCGCGTCCGCCAGCCGTCGCACAGCGTCGGCGCCTCCGGGCCGGCCGACTCCAACAGGTCTGCCAGCAGCAGTCGTTCACGCTTCGCATGGGTAGACATGCGAGCCAGCCTACGGCCGGAACCCGCCCCGTGCCTGCTCATCAGGCGGACAGGGATCCTTGATCGTCCCCCCGGCCCGGCACAATGGCTCCCATGAGTACGTCCTCCCTCGATCCCGCCATCGCCGCCCGCCTCAAGCGCTCCGCGGACGGTCTGGTCCCGGCCATCGCCCAGCAGTACGACACCGGTGAGGTGCTCATGCTCGGCTGGATGGACGACGAGGCCCTGCACCGCACCCTGACCACCGGCCGCTGTACGTACTGGTCGCGCAGCCGTCAGGAGTACTGGGTGAAGGGAGACACTTCCGGCCACTTCCAGCACGTGAAGTCCGTCGCGCTCGACTGCGACGCCGACACCGTGCTCGTCAAGGTGGACCAGGTCGGGGCGGCCTGCCACACCGGTGCCCGGACGTGTTTCGATGCCGACGTCCTGCCCCTGGCCGGTCCCTCCGGCCCCACCGCCGAAGCCGAATAGCCGAAGCCGATCATAGGTAAGGTCCCACGCCATGGATCTTGAGACGTTCCGCAAGCTCGCGGCCGACCGCCGCGTCATCCCCGTCAGCCGCAAGCTGCTGGCGGACGGTGACACGCCCGTCGGGCTCTACCGCAAGCTGGCCGCCGAACGCCCCGGGACGTTCCTCCTGGAGTCCGCCGAGAACGGCCGCTCCTGGTCGCGCTACTCCTTCGTCGGCGTCCGCAGCGCCTCAACCCTCACCGTCCGGGACGGCCAGGCCCACTGGATCGGCACCCCGCCCGTCGGCGTCCCGACCTCCGGAGACCCGCTGGAGGCCCTGCGGCAGACCGTGGAGGCCCTGCACACCCCCCGGGACCTGGCCTCCGGCATGCCGCCCTTCACCGGCGGCATGGTCGGCTACCTCGGCTACGACATCGTGCGCCGGCTGGAGCGCATCGGCGAGCACACCGAGGACGACCTGCAGCTGCCCGAGCTGACGATGCTGCTCACCTCCGACCTGGCGGTCCTGGACCACTGGGACGGCACCGTCCAGCTCATCGCCAACGCCATCAACCACAACGACCTCGCCGCGGGCGTCGACGAGGCGTACGCGGACGCCGTCACGCGCCTCGACGCCATGGAGGCCGACCTCGCGCGGCCCGCCCCGTACGCGCCGATGCCGCTGCCCGCCTCCGAACTCCCGGAGTACTCGGCTCTCTGGGGCGGCGAGAAGTACCAGGCCGCCGTGGAGGACGTGAAGGAGCGGATCCGGGCCGGCGAGGCCTTCCAGGTGGTGCCCTCGCAGCGGTTCGAGACCCCGTGCAGCGCCTCCGCGCTCGACGTCTACCGGGTCCTGCGGGCCACGAACCCCTCCCCGTACATGTACCTCTTCCGCTTCGAGAACGGCTTCGACGTCGTCGGGTCCAGCCCCGAGGCGCTGGTCAAGGTCGAGGACGGGCGGGCCATGGTCCACCCCATCGCCGGTACCCGGCACCGGGGCGCCACCCCGCAGCAGGACAACGAGCTCGCCGACGAGCTGCTGGCCGACCCCAAGGAGCGCGCCGAGCACCTCATGCTCGTCGACCTCGGCCGCAACGACCTCGGCCGGGTCTGCGAGCCGGGTTCGGTGGAGGTCGTCGACTTCATGAGCATCGAGCGGTACTCGCACGTCATGCACATCGTCTCCACCGTCACCGGTCGCGTGGCCGAGGGCCGGACCGCCTTCGACGTCCTCACCGCCTGCTTCCCGGCCGGCACCCTGTCCGGGGCGCCCAAGCCGCGCGCCATGCAGATCATCGAGGAGCTGGAGCCCACCCGCCGCGGCCTCTACGGAGGCTGCGTCGGCTACCTCGACTTCGCCGGGGACTCCGACACCGCCATCGCGATCCGCACCGCGCTGCTACGCGACGGGAAGGCGTACGTCCAGGCCGGCGCCGGGGTCGTCGCCGACTCGGTGCCCGAGCTGGAGGACGCGGAGTGCCGCAACAAGGCCGCCGCGGTGCTGCGCGCGGTGGCAGCGGCGAACCGCCTCCACGGCGCCTGAGCCCGTAGGGGATAGTGGGGTACGTGAGTGCCGTACCCCCGCCCCGAAACGAACACGCCGATGCCGCCGCCGATCCCGAGGCCCCCTCGGGCCGCGGCGGCCGCCGCAGCGTGGCCGTCGCGCTGCTGCTCGGCGCGCTCGGCGCCACCGTCGTCCTGCTCGCCTCCGGCCGCGTCTGGGCCCGGGGCGTCGCCGCCATCGGCGGCGGCTCGCTGCCGGTGACCGCCGACGGGCGGGCCGTCACCGGCCTGCCCGCCGCCCTGGCCATCGTCGGGCTCGCCGCCCTGGTCGCCGTCTTCGCCGGCCGCGGCA
>NZ_JBEXPT010000162.1:0-11816 GCF_040612195.1 Streptomyces sp. NPDC006450
GTGACACACTTTCCGTACCCGACGCGCTTCCGATCCCCCGCCGCCCCGCGGCGCCGGCACGCCGGGCTCCGGGTGCGGGGGCGGGGGCGGGGAGGACGGGTACGGGTCCGGGTCCGTCCCCGGGCCCGGGAAGAGGTCCGGGTCCGTCCCCGGGCCCGGGAAGAGGTCCGGGTCCGCCCGTGAGCCCCGGTAGGGGTCCGCGTCGGGGTCCGCTCCCGAGATCCGGTACGGGCCCGGGTCGGGGTCCGCTCCCGGGCCCCGGTCCGGATCCGCTCCCCGACCCCGGTACGGGTCCACGTCCGGGTCGGCTCCCGAGCCCCGGAACGGGTCCGTGTCCCGGCCCGCGCCCGGATCCGCGTACGGGTCCCGGTCAAGGCCCGTCCCCGGATCCGGGTACACGTCCCGGTCCCGAGCCGCCCCCTGGTCCGCGTACGGGTCCCGGTCCCGGTAGGGCATCGGGCGGGTGTCCAGGTCCAGGACCGCCGCCGCCGCGGGAGCCCGGTACGGATCCAGGTCCGGTTCCGTGCCCGCGTACGGGTCCGGGGTCCGGTCCGCACCGCGGCCCGGGAAGGGGTCCGGGTCCGGGTGAGGGACCGGTTCCGTGGTCGGGTCCATGGGTGCGGCCCAGGGGTCGCGTCCACCGGCCGGCCAGGCCACATCGCTCATCGCGCTCGCTCCACTGGTCCGTCCGGCTGCTTCGGGCACGGCACCCTAGCGGAGCTGCCGTCACGCTACAAAGCCGGGCGGCTACGGAACGTGGCGAACGGGTGAGACGGCTCTGCGGCCGCCCTGCGGCGGCCCGGAGGCGACGGCGGGCCGGCCGTCAGCCGGCGCCGCAGGCGGCCCGGAGGCCCTCGGTGGGACCCTGGCGCGCCCTCAGTACGCGAAGGCGCGAGCCGTGTTGGCCGCCAGTGCCGTCGCCATGGCGTCCTCGTCGATGCCGCGGACCGCGGCCATCGCCCGTACGGTCAGCGGAATGAGGTACGGCGCGTTGGGCCGGCCGCGGTACGGGGCCGGGGTGAGGTACGGGGCGTCCGTCTCCACGAGCACCAGCTCCAGCGGGGCCACCGCCAGGGCCTCGCGCAGCGGCGCCGCGTTCTTGAAGGTGACGGTCCCGGCGAAGGACATGTAGTAGCCGGCGGCGGCGCACTCCCGGGCCATCTCCGCGTCGCCGGAGTAGCAGTGGAAGACGGTCCGCTCGGGGGCGCCCTCCTCGCGCAGGACGCGCAGCACGTCCGCGTGCGCCTCGCGGTCGTGGATGACGAGGGCCTTGCCCTGCCGCTTGGCGATCTCGATGTGCGCGCGGAAGGAACGCTCCTGCGCGGCCATGCCCTCCGGGCCGGTCCGGAAGTAGTCGAGTCCGGTCTCGCCGACCGCCTTCACGTGCGCGAGGGCCGCCAGGGCCTCGATCTCGGCGAGCGCGTCGTCGAGCGCGGCCTCGCCGCCGCCCGTCCGGGCTCCCTGCCGTGACCATCCGTCGGGGTCCCCGTGGACGATCCGGGGGGCTTCGTTGGGGTGCAGGGCCACGGCCGCGTGGACGGATTCGTACGCGGCGGCGGTCTCGGCGGCCCAGCGGGAGCCCTTCACGTCGCAGCCCACCTGGACGACGGTGGTCACCCCGACGGAGGCGGCCTTGGCGAGGCCCTCCTCGACGGTGCCGGACTGCATGTCCAGGTGGGTGTGGGAGTCGGCGACCGCCACCCGGAGCGGTTCGGGCAGCGGGGGCGGCGCGTCGTTCGGCGTGCTACGGCTCATACGGCCGATCTTATGACCGGCGGAAGAGCCCCAGGAGCCGGGCCATCGGCCCCGGCCGTTCCACGTGGACCGGCCCGGGGGCGTCGTGCAGGTCGGCCTTGCGGGGCTTGGGGGGCCTCTCGGTGTACCCGGCGGGCACCGGACCGGCGATCCCGGGGGCGGCGCGGTGGTGGTAGAGCTGGTCGAGCATTCCGATGACCGACTTGACCTGGCCCTCCCGCATGATCCGCACCACGTGGCCGCCGCAGTTCATGCAGGTGGGGTTGGACAGGGGGGAGGGGACCCGCTCGCCGTCCGCCGTGTAGACGATGAACGGAAGGCCCCGGCCGTCGACGTGGTGCTCGATCTCGTATCCCTGCTCCCAGGCGTAGCCGCACTTCATGCACGCGAAGGAGTACGCCTCGTGCACGGTCGCCACGGCCGCGGGAGCGGGGTCCGCCGCCGGGACGGCCGGTGCGGCGACGGGCGAAGCGATGGGTCCGGCGACCGGTTGGGGTTCGGCGATCTCACTCATGCCAGCTCCTCTTGTTCCACTGCTGCCATTGCAAGTGGACGCCTCTTCGGGCGGGAGCGCACCAGGCCCTGTCCAGTGTTGGACGGTCCTTGGGCGAGTCATGCCCAAAGCGCCCCGTGCGCGGTCTGAGCTTTGCTTTTCAGGTTAGCTCTTTACCGACCGACGGCGACTTTTGTGCCGCGTTCTTTGCCGCGACGACCGCGTCGAACACCTCGCGCTTGGGTACCCCGGCCTCGGCCGCGACCGCCGCGATGGCCTCCTTGCGCCGCTCCCCCGCCTCCTCGCGCACCCGTACCCGGTTCACCAGCTCCTCGGCGTCCACATCGCCGGGGGCCGCGGCCGGGGCGCCCTCGACGACGACGGTGATCTCCCCGCGCACGCCTTCGGCGGCCCAGGCGGCCAGCTCGCCGAGCCCGCCGCGTTTGACCTCCTCGTAGGTCTTGGTCAGCTCGCGGCAGACGGCGGCCCGCCGGTCGGCGCCGAAGACCTCGGCCATCGCGGCCAGTGTGTCGTCGAGCCGGTGCGGGGCCTCGAAGTAGACGAGGGTGCGGCGTTCGGCGGCGAGCTCGCGGAGCTTGCCCAGGCGCTCGCCGGCCTTGCGCGGCAGGAAGCCCTCGAAGCAGAAGCGGTCGACCGGCAGGCCGGAGAGGGCGAGCGCGGTCAGGACGGCGGACGGCCCGGGGACGGCCGTGACCTTGATGTCCTTCTCCACGGCGGCGGCGACGAGCCGGTAGCCGGGGTCGGAGACCGAGGGCATGCCGGCGTCCGTCACCAGCAGGACGCGCTTGCCGGCCTCCAGGGCCTCGACCAGCTCGGGAGTGCGCGCGGACTCGTTGCCCTCGAAGTAGGAGACCACCCGCCCGGTGGTGTACACGCCGAGCCCCTGCGTCAGCCTGCGCAGCCGCCGGGTGTCCTCGGCGGCGATCACGTCGGCCCGCTCCAGCTCGGAGGCGAGCCGCGGCGGGGCGTCGGCGAGGTCGCCGATGGGGGTTCCGGCGAGGACGAGGACGCCCACCCCGTGCCCGTCTGCGGAGGAGGCCGTGGAGGGGGCCGGCGAGGGGGCTTCGGCGGAGCGGGGCTGGTCAGTGGTCACCGCCCCATCCTCTCAGCCGCCCCAACCGCCGCGCCCCACACTCCCGTCCCCCTGGGTCCGGCACAGGGTCGTTCCCTACGATGTGCCGGTGACCAGTACCGCGACGCCGCCGCCCAGCCCTGCGGGGGCCCCGCCCGCCACCGAGGCCGGGCCCGGCCCGGACCCCGCCGACCAGCCGTCCGCCTGGCTGCGCCGCCTGCGCGGCTTCGGCTACGTTCCGCCCGCCGGGGCGAAGCGGCAGTCGGACGTGCGCACCCGCCTGGTTCCCCCGTACGCACGGCCCTCCGCCCAGCTGTGGGCGCAGCTGGGCATCGGGCCGGCCGCGGCGGAGCGCTGGGAGCGGGTGCTGGCATGGGCCGGGCCGCTGCTGGTGGCGCTGGTCGCCGGCGTGCTGCGGTTCGCCCACCTGGGCACCCCGAAGGCGGTGATATTCGACGAGACGTACTACGCCAAGGACGCCTGGGCCACGGTCAAGCAGGGCTACGAGGCGAGCTGGCCCAAGGACATCGACAAGTCGATCCTCGCCAACCCCAACGGGGTCTCCCTCCCCCTGGACCCGGGCTACGTCGTGCACCCGCCGGTCGGCAAATGGGTGATCGGCCTGGGCGAGTGGATGTTCGGCTTCGACCCGTTCGGCTGGCGGTTCATGACCGCGCTGCTCGGCACCCTGTCCGTACTGATGCTGTGCCGCATCGGCCGGCGGCTGTTCCGTTCCACCTTCCTGGGCTGCCTGGCCGGCCTCCTGCTGGCGGTGGACGGCCTGCACCTGGTGATGAGCCGCACCGCCCTGCTCGACCTGGTCCTGATGTTCTTCGTGCTGGGCGCCTTCGGATCGCTGGTGATCGACCGGGACAAGGTGCGGGCCCGGCTCGCGGCGGCGCTCCCGGTGGACGAGGAGGGGCGGACCCGTCCGGACGCCCGGATCGCGGAGACGCTGAAGCTCGGCTGGCGCCCGTACCGGCTCCTGGCCGGGGTCTGCCTGGGCCTGGCCTTCGGCACGAAGTGGAACGGCCTGATCGTGCTGGCCTTCTTCGGCGTGCTGATGACCCTGTGGGACGTGGCCGCGCGCCGCACGGCGGGCGCGGGCACCCCGTACGCGGCGATGATGCGCCACGACAACGTGCCCGGTTTCCTCTCCCTCGTCCCCGTGGCCATCTCCGTCTACGTGGCCTCGTGGCTCGGCTGGATCCTCTCCCCCGACAACGGCAAGGGCGGCTACTTCCGCGACTGGGCCGCCAAGAACGACCAGCACAGCTCGCTGTCGTTCCTGCCGGAGTGGCTGCGGAGCCTGTGGCACTACGAGACGGAGGTCTACCGGTTCCACGTGGGCCTGACCTCGGGCCACACCTACGAGTCGAACCCGTGGAGCTGGCTGGTCCTGGGCCGTCCCGTCTCCTACTTCTACGAGTCCCCCGCACCCGGCACCGACGGCTGCCCGGCGACGGAGACCGCCAAGTGCGCCCGCGAGGTGCTGGCGCTCGGCACGCCGCTGCTGTGGTGGGCGGGCTGCTTCGCGCTGCTGTACGTGCTGTGGCGGTGGTTCTTCCGCCGCGACTGGCGGGCGGGCGCGATCGTGTGCGCGCTGGGCGCGGGCCTGCTGCCCTGGTTCAACTACCAGGAGCGGACCATCTTCTTCTTCTACGCGGTGGTCTTCGTCCCGTACCTGTGCCTGGCGGTGGCCATGATGATCGGCGCCCTCCTGGGCCCGGCCGGCTCCTCGGAACGCCGCCGCGCCCTGGGCGCGGTGGCGGCGGGCGTACTGGTGCTCCTGATCGTGTGGAACTTCATCTACTTCTGGCCCATCTACACGGGCCAGTCCATCCCGATGGATTCCTGGCAGAACCGGATGTGGCTGGACACCTGGGTTTAGGGGGGCCTGTGTGAGCCTGGTCAAGCTCCGGTAACAAACCCCGGGACCGTGCGTCCGTTCGACGTAAGGTCTGAACCACGGGCCCCTTGAACGTGTTCAGCACTCGGCGAGAGGGGCCGTGGTACCGGGGGACGGGGACAGGAATGAACGGGGCCGCGAAGGGGGCCATCATCGGCGGGGTGTTCCTCGCGATGGTGGGCGGAGCGGGATACGGGGTGTACGCGCTGGTGGGGGACGCCGGCGGGAGCGACACCCGGACTACGGGCGCGACCGGCACGGCCGCGCCCGGCAAGGGCAGCGGGCCGGTCAGCGACAAGGACGTCGCGGCGACCGCCAAGGCGTTCTTCGCCGCGTGGGCGGCCGGGGACGCCCGGGCGGGGGCCGATCTGACGAACAACCCGGGGGAGGCGCAGGGCGCCCTCGGCGATTTCACGGCCAGGGCCTACGTGTCCAAGGTCGCGATCACCCCCGGCACGCAGACCGGGACCACGGTGGCGTACTCCGTCGCGGCGGAGGTCACCTACGAGGGGGTCACCAAGCCCCTCGCCTACGAGTCGAAGCTGACCGTGGTCCGCGGCAACACCACCGGGCTGCCGCTCGTCGACTGGCAGCCCTCGGTGCTCCACCCGGAGCTCCAGAAGGGCGAGAAGCTGCGCGGCGGCGCCCCGGCCAGCCCGCCGGTCAAGGCGGTCGACCGCAAGGGCAGGGAGCTGACGGCCGAGAAGTACCCCTCGCTGCGCCCGGTGCTCGACAGCCTGCGCAAGACGTACGGGGAGCGCCAGGGCGGCAAGGCCGGCGCCGAGCTGTGGATCGAGCCGGCCGCCCAGGAGGCCCCCCGGCGGACCCTGTTGACGCTGATCGAGGGGAAGCCGGGCCAGATCGGGACCGTCCTGGACGCGGACGTCCAGGCGGCGGCCGAGAAGGCGGTCCTGAAGTTCCCGCAGGCCTCGGTGGTCGCCGTCCAGCCGAGCACCGGCAACGTCCTGGCCATCGCCGACCACCGCGCCGACGGCTTCCCCGCCTCCGTCAGCGGAGGCCGCGCACCCGGCTCCACGATGAAGATCGTGACCGGTGCGATGCTGCTGGACCGCGGTCTGGTGGCGGCGGACAAGGTCGCCGAGTGCCCCGCGGAGGTGCAGTGGGGAGGCCGGACCTTCACGAACCTGAAGGGCTTCAAGCTCGACGGCGAGACCTTCGCGACGAGCTTCGCCCAGTCCTGCAACACCGCCTTCATCAAGCAGATCAAGCCGGTCGACGACGACGACGCGCTCCCGAAGGAGGCCCGTGAGGTCTTCGGCATCGGCGAGGGCGTCGAGTGGAAGGTCGGCGTGCCCACCGTCGACGGGAAGGTCCCGGACGCGACCGGCCCGGCGGCGGCCGCCGCGTACATCGGCCAGGGCCAGATCCAGATGAACCCGCTGACGATGGCCTCGATCACGGCCACCGCCCGGACCGGGGTGTTCCGCCAGCCCGTCGTCGTCAAGGCATCGCTGGACGGCCGCACGCTCGCCAAGGCCACCCGGAAGATGAAGCCCTCGGTGGCGGCGCAGCTGGTGCGGATGATGAGGCTGACGGCCACCGGGGGCACGGCCCAGGGTGCGATGTCGGCGGTCCGCGGCTCCGACAAGGGTGCGAAGACCGGCTCGGCGGAGGTCGACGGGGCGCAGAACCCGGACAGCTGGTTCACCGGATTCAGCGGTGACGTGGCGGCCGCGGCGATGGTCGAGGGTGGCGGCCACGGCGGCGACGCGGCGGGCCCGATCGTGGCGGCCGTCCTGAACGCGGGCTGAGAACGCGGGCCGGGAACGCGGGCCGACGACACGGACCGACCGGGAGGGCCGGCCCCGGGGCGGGACCCCTCCGATGGCGTAGCCCGTGGTCTCCCGGACCAGGGCCGCGTCCGCCCGGGTCACGGCGCCCGCCCCGAGTTCGCGGCGCACCGCCTCCACGTCCACGCGGGAGGCCCCGTCCATGAGGACCAGGACGGGCACCCCGTCGGCCGCGAAGATCAGCGAGGGCACCGCCCTCGCGACGTCCTCGCGCCGGCCCCCGCTACAGCGCGGAGCGCAGGGCCCGGACCAGGGCCTGGGCGCGCGGGTCGGCGGTGACCGACTTGGCCAGGGCGTTGGTGACGTAGCCGAAGCCGATCCCCGCCTCCGGGTCCGCGAAGGCGAGCGAGCCGCCGCGGCCCGGGTGCCCGAAGGAGGCCGGGGACAGCAGCGGGGAGGCCGGGCCGTGCAGCATGTAGCCGGGGCCGAAGCGGGTGTTGACCACCAGGACGCGGTCCGGTCCGCAGGACAGCTCCCGGCCGGCGAGTGCGGTGGTGGCCGGGGTGAAGATCCGCGCCCCGTTCTCCACCACGCCGATGGTGGCCGCGTAGAAGCGGGCCAGGGCGCGGGCCGTGCCGATGCCCGCCGAGGCCGGCAGCTCGGCCGCCCGGTAGGCGGGGTCGTTCTCGTCGGGCAGCGGGTCGATGGCCGCGAAGGCGCGGCGGGTGAGGGAGTCCGGGTCGGCGTAGGCCTCGGAGACGTTGCGCCGCGGCCGGGTCCTGAGCAGGCCCGCGCCCTCCGGCGGATCCACGGGCGCCACGCGGCCCACGCGGTGGGCCTCGGTCTCCGGCAGGCCGATCCAGAAGTCGATGCCCAGCGGCTCCGCCATCTCCTCGGCCAGGATGGAGCCGAGCGAGCGGCCGGTCGCCCGCAGCACCAGCTCGGACAGCAGCCAGCTGAAGGTCTGGGCGTGGTAACCGTGTGCGGTGCCGGGCTCCCAGAAGGCCTGCTGGGCGGCGACCGCGCGCGGTCCGGTGACCCCGTCGGCAGCCTCGGACGCGGTCAGTCCGCGGTCCAGGGCCGGGACTCCGGCGCGGTGCGCGAGCAGGTCGCGCACCCGGGTCCGCTCCTTGCCGCCCGCCTTGAACTCCGGCCAGTACGAGCCCACCGGCGCGTCCAGGTCGAGCAGTCCGCGCTGCTGGAGCAGCAGCGGGACGGCGGCGGCCACGCCCTTGGTGGCGGAGCGGACGAGCTGCGCGGTGTCCTCGGTCCAGGGGTCCGTGCCGTCGGCGTCCTTGGTGCCGGCCCAGAGGTCCACGACCTTGCGCCCGTCGCGGTACACGGCCACCGCCGCGCCCCGGTCCCCGAGCACCTGGAAGTTGCGCACGAACGCGTCCCTGACGGGCTCGAAGCCCTCCGCCACCACACCCTTGATGTCCACGGGCAGTCCAACAACCTCCGACCGGCGGTTATGCCACCGCGCCGGGGGCCTGCCGGCCCCGGCTCAGCCGACGACGACCGACCGCGGGTCGAAGCCGAAGGGCAGCTCCAGCCGGTGCGCCCGCATCAGCTCCTCGTCGCACAGCACGTCCTGGGTCCTGCCGTCCGCCACGATGGTCCCCTCGCTGAGGATCACCGAGCGCGGGCAGAGCTCCAGCGCGTAGGGCAGGTCGTGCGTCACCATCAGCACGGTGACGTCCAGCGAGCGCAGGATGTCCGCGAGCTCGCGGCGCGAGGCCGGGTCCAGGTTGGAGGACGGCTCGTCCAGGACGAGGATCTCGGGCCGCATGGCCAGTACGGTCGCCACCGCGACCCGGCGGCGCTGCCCGAAGGAGAGGTGGTGCGGGGGCCGGTCCGCGAAGGCGGCCATCCCGACCTGCTCCAGGGCGCCGCGCACCCGCTCCTCCAGCTCGGCGCCGCGCAGTCCGGCGGCGGCCGGGCCGAAGGCCACGTCCTCGCGGACGGTCGGCATGAACAGCTGGTCGTCGGGGTCCTGGAAGACGATGCCGACCCGGCGGCGGATCTCGGCGAGGTTGCGCTTCTCGACGGGCAGCCCGGCCACGCTCACGGAGCCGACCCCGCCGGTCAGGATGCCGTTGAGGTGCAGCACCAGCGTGGTCTTGCCGGCTCCGTTGGGACCGAGCAGCGCCACCCGCTCCCCGCGCCCGACGGCGAGGTCGACCCCGAAGAGGGCCTGGTGGCCGTCGGGGTAGGCGTAGGCGAGGCCGGTGACTTCCAGCGAGGGCGGCGCGGGTACGTTCCCGGCATTCACGGGGTTCGCAGCGTTCACAGCGTTCACAGGGTCCATCCGATCAGACAGACGGCGAGCGCCGTCACCGGGAGGGCGGCCGCGTACGCCCACTGGGTGCGGGTGGCGGTCACCTCGTCGATCACCGGCATGGAGCCGGCGTAGCCGCGGCTGACCATCGCGAGGTAGACCCGCTCGCCGCGCTCGTAGGAGCGGATGAACAGGGCTCCGGCGGTCTTGGCGAGGACCCCCCAGTGCCGGATCCCGCGCGCCTCGAAGCCGCGGGAGCGCCGGGCGATGGACATCCGGCGCAACTCGTCGCTGATGACGTCGCCGTACCTGATCATGAAGGAGGCGATCTGGACGAGCAGCGGCGGCAGCTTGAGCCGCTGGAGGCCCAGCAGGAGGGCCCGCAGCTCGGTGGTGGAGGCCAGGAGTACGGACGCGGCCACGCCGAGGGTGCCCTTGGCCAGGACGTTCCAGGCGCCCCAGAGGCCGGAGACGCTGAGCGAGATCTCGAGGCCCCCGACATGCAGACTCACCTGCTCGCCCTGGGCCACGAAGGGCATCAGGACGGCGAAGGCGACGAAGGGCACCTCGATCAGGAGCCGGCGCAGCAGGAAGCCGGCCGGGATCCGGGCCACGGCCGCGGCCGCCGCGATGAGGAGGGCGTACAGGCCGAAGGCCCACACCGCCTCGCGCGGTGTGGACACGACGACGATCACGAAGCCGAAGGTCGCGGCGAGCTTGCAGTGCGGCGGCAGCTCGTGGACCGGTGAGTTCCCGGGCCGGTAGAGCTTGTGGGCGTGGCCCGCTCCCATGTCAGGCGGCCGGTACGGCCGCGGAGGCGGCCGTCAGGTCGGCGGTGCGGCGGCGGCGGACGGTCCAGAACACGCCGGTGCCGACGACGACGGTCGCACCCACGCCGATGACTCCGGCGAGGCCGCCGGAGAGGCGGGCGTCGGAGACGTCCTTGACGCCGTAGTCGGCGAGCGGGGAGTCGGCGGCCGCGTGCTCGGTGACCTTCTGGTCGATGCCGTTGTCGGCGGCGACCTTCTCCAGTCCGTCGGGGCTGGAGGAGGCGTAGAAGGAGACGATGCCGGCCAGGGCCAGCGCGGCGACCAGGCCGGTGATCCACACGGGCTTCGTGGAGCGGGCCGCGGCGGGCACGGCGGCCGGGGCGGCGGGGGCGTCGACCAGCTCGCCGCCGACGCGCAGCTTCAGCGGGGCGGACAGGCCGCGGGCGCCGTGGACGAGGTCGGGGCGGACGGCGATCACCGCGCCGACGGTCGCGGCGGTGATGAGGGCCTCGCCGATGCCGATGAGGACGTGGACTCCGACCATGGCCCCGAACACCTTGGCCAGCGGGACGTCGGTGGTGCCGCCGAGGGCGAAGAGGAGGGTGAAGAAGGCGGCCGCGGCGGGCACGGAGAGCAGGGCTCCGGCGAAGGCGGCGACGGTGACGGAGCGGCGGGTGCCGGGCAGCAGCTTGACCAGTCCGCGGAAGACGGCGTAGGCGACGACCACGGTGACGACGCCCATGGTGACGATGTTCACGCCGAGGGCGGTCAGGCCGCCGTCGGCGAACAGGAGGCCCTGCATGAGCAGGACCACGGACACGCACAGCACGCCCGTATAGGGGCCGACGAGGATCGCGGCGAGCGCACCGCCCAGCAGGTGGCCGCTTGTTCCGGCGGCCACGGGGAAGTTGAGCATCTGTACGGCGAAGATGAAGGCGGCCACGAGGCCGGCGAGCGGCGCCGTGCGCTCGTCGAGCTCCCGGCGGGCGCCACGGAGGCTGACCGCCACGGCTCCGGCGGCGGCGACACCTGCGGCAATGGAGACGGGGGCATCGATGAAGCCGTCGGGCACATGCATGGTTCTGCTCCGCTTCCTGCGGTCCGTTGAGCTGACAAAGTCTTTAACCGTTCAAGAATAGGGCCTTCTTGCGAACGCTTGGCAAGAGCGGTGGCGTCACAAATAGCTCCGTGCGGTTTCGTGGGAATGTGCGAGGCTGGGGTCAATACGGACGTAAATGTTCCGATTCGAGGAGTCTTGTCGATGTCAGCCGCCGCCGAGAATCCATCCGCAGGCGCCACCGCGACCCGGGCCGCGACCGCCACGGCACCCTTCGTCGAGGAACGGGTGCGCGCCCGAGTGATCACCGACGACCCCCTCTACCGGGCCATCCCGGTCTGCCTGCGTTTCGTCCCCGCCGAGCCGCTGGCCGTACGGATCGTCTTCCCCGCCGACCTCTCCCCCGAGGGCACCGACAACGAGTGGGTCTTCCCCCGCGCCCTCCTGGAGGCCGGGCTCCAGGCCCCGACCGGGACCGGTGACGTACGCGTCTGGCCCTGCGGGCGCGTCCAGGCCGTCGTCGAGTTCCACTCACCGGAGGGCGTCGCGGTGGTGCAGTTCGACATCGCCGCCCTGCGCCGCTTCCTGCGCCGTACGTACGCGCCCGCGCCCGCGGCCACCCGTTAGGCCCAGCCGGCCCCGCCCGAATTCGGACGGCGCGGGCCGGACGCCCCGGGAACGCGCAACGGCCCCGCACCTTTCGGTGCGGG
>NZ_JBEXPT010000163.1:0-11177 GCF_040612195.1 Streptomyces sp. NPDC006450
GCCGCCCCCCCAAACCACCACACACCCCCCGCCGGCCCGCCCCCGCGCCCGCGCCCGGGCGCCCGGGGGGGTCGGCCCCGGCCCCCCCCCCCCCCCCCCCCCCCCCCCCCCCCTCCGTCGTACGCCGGGGCGGCATGGGGGAAGCCGCATGGAAAACCGGTGGGTGCCGGGAGCCTGTCGGCTCCCGGCACCCACCGGTAAACGTTTCTGCTGAGACCTGGGGGACTAGATGTCCTCGTGCGCCACCGCGCGACGCGCGTCCGCGTCCAGAACGCCCCAGCTGATCAGCTGCTCGGTCAGGACCGAGGGCGACTGGTCGTAGATGACGGCGAGGGTGCGCAGGTCGTCCTGGCGGATCGAGAGCACCTTGCCGTTGTAGTCGCCGCGCTGGCTCTGGATGGTCGCGGCGTAACGCTGCAGCGGGCCGGCCTTCTCGGCGGGCACGTGGGCCAGGCGCTCCAGGTCCAGGCGCAGCTTCGGCGGCGGCTCGGCCGCTCCGCCGGGGGTCGTGCCCGGCAGCAGTTCCTGCACCGGAACCCCGTAGAAGTCCGCCAGCTCGGCGAGACGCTGGACGGTCACGGCGCGGTCTCCGCGCTCGTAAGAACCGACCACCACGGCCTTCCACCGGCCCTGGGACTTCTCCTCGACACCGTGGAGGGAAAGGCCCTGCTGGGTGCGGATGGCGCGGAGCTTGGCCCCGAGCTGTTTGGCGTATTCGCTGGACATAACGCTCCCGGACGCTGTGACGACTATGACCACGTGCGGCTCCGCCGCGCGGCTGGTAACTCACTGTGAGGTTACGCAGCGTTACTTGGATGCGTCAAGCCGAATGGTCTCCGACGCCCGCGTAAGAGGGGTTCTGGTCTGCCCCGATGCCAGGTCGCGGGAATCCCCCTGGTACCGTGGAACGCGTACATCCGACGTCCTTTAAGGTCCGTCCCGTGAGGCGGAGAAGGAGGTCCTTTTCATGGACACTCAGCACGATCGCCAGGATCAGGAAACAGCTGCCGATGTCATGCGCCCCGTTCTCGAAGCGCAGGACATCGCCCGGGTCCTGACCCGCATCGCCCACGAAATCGTCGAACGCGCCAAGGGCGCCGACGACGTGGTGCTCCTCGGCATTCCCACCCGCGGCGTGTTCCTCGCCCGCCGGCTGGCCGCCAAGCTCGAAGAGATCACCGGTGCGAAGATCCCGGTCGGCTCCCTCGACATCACCATGTACCGCGACGATCTGCGGATGAAGCCGGCCCGGGCCATCGGCCGCACCGAGATTCCCGGCGACGACATCGACGGCCGCCTGGTCGTCCTCGTCGACGACGTTCTCTTCTCCGGCCGCACCATCCGCGCCGCCCTCGACGCCCTCGGCGACCTCGGCCGCCCCCGCGCGGTACAGCTCGCGGTCCTCGTCGACCGTGGCCACCGCGAACTGCCGATCCGCGCCGACTACGTCGGCAAGAACCTCCCCACGTCGCTGCGGGAGAACGTCCAGGTCCAGGTCCAGGAGGAGGACGGCCGCGACGCCGTGCTGCTCGGCCAGCGGACCGATCGGGCAGCCGGGCAGTAGCCCCTGACGACGGCCGGGCCCCTCGGGGTCCGCGCCGGAGCCTGCCCTGCCCGCACCCCCAGCCCCGTCTGCCCTCCCCACGGCTTTGACCTCACCGACCAACGGAGCACCCGGATGAAGCGCCACCTCATCTCGGCCGCCGATCTCACGCGCGACGACGCCGTCCTGATCCTCGACACCGCCGAGGAGATGGCACGCGTCGCGGACCGGCCGATCAAGAAGCTGCCCACCCTGCGCGGCCGCACGATCTGCAACCTCTTCTTCGAGGACTCGACCCGGACCCGGATCTCCTTCGAGGCCGCCGAGAAGCGCCTCTCCGCCGATGTCATCAACTTCGCGGCCAAGGGCTCCAGCGTCTCCAAGGGCGAGTCCCTCAAGGACACGGCCCAGACCCTGGAGGCCATGGGCGTCGACGCGGTCGTCATCCGCCACCACGCCTCCGGCGCCCCCTACCGCCTCGCCACCTCCGGCTGGATCGACGCCCCGGTGATCAACGCCGGCGACGGCACCCACGAGCACCCCACGCAGGCCCTGCTCGACGCCTTCACCATGCGCCGCCGCCTGGTCGGCAAGGACGCCGGGCTCGGCAAGGACCTGAACGGCCGCCGGATCACCATCGTCGGCGACGTCCTGCACAGCCGGGTCGCCCGCTCCAACGTCCACCTGCTGCACACCCTCGGCGCGCAGGTCACCCTGGTGGCCCCGCCCACCCTGGTGCCCGTCGGCGTCGAGGCCTGGCCGTGCGAGATCTCGTACAGCCTGGACGAGGTGCTGCCGAAGTCCGACGCCGTGATGATGCTGCGCGTGCAGCGCGAGCGGATGAACGCCGCCTTCTTCCCGACCGAGCGCGAGTACTCCCGCCGCTACGGCCTGGACGGCGCCCGCATGGCGCGCATGCCCGAGCACGCCATCGTGATGCACCCCGGGCCGATGGTCCGCGGCATGGAGATCACCGCCGAGGTCGCCGACTCCGACCGCTGCACGGTCATCGAGCAGGTCACCAACGGCGTCTCGATCCGCATGGCCGTCCTGTACCTGCTGCTCGGAGGCTCCGAGCCCGCCGTCACCACCACCAGCACGCCCCGCACCGAGGAGAGCAAGTAACGATGAGCAAGATCCTTATCCGTGGCGCGAAGGTACTCGGTGGCGACGTCCAGGACGTCCTGATCGACGGCGAGACCATCGCCGCCGTGGGCACCGGCCTCGACGCCGGCGACGGAGTCGTCATCGAGGCCGCGGGCCAGGTCCTCCTCCCCGGCCTCGTCGACCTCCACACCCACCTGCGCGAGCCCGGCCGCGAGGACTCCGAGACCGTCCTCACCGGCACCCGCGCCGCCGCCTCCGGCGGCTACACCGCCGTCTTCGCCATGGCCAACACCTTCCCCGTCGCCGACACCGCCGGCGTCGTCGAGCAGGTGTGGCGCCTGGGCAAGGAGTCCGGCTACTGCGACGTGCAGCCCATCGGCGCCGTCACCGTCGGCCTGGAGGGCAAGCAGCTCTCCGAGCTCGGCGCCATGCACGAGTCCGCCGCCCGCGTCACCGTCTTCTCCGACGACGGCAAGTGCGTGGACGACGCCGTGATCATGCGCCGCGCCCTGGAGTACGTGAAGGCCTTCGGCGGCGTCGTCGCCCAGCACGCCCAGGAGCCCCGCCTCACCGAGGGCGCCCAGATGAACGAGGGCATCGTCTCGGCCGAGCTCGGCCTCGGCGGCTGGCCGGCCGTCGCCGAGGAATCGGTCATCGCCCGCGACGTCCTGCTCGCCGAGCACGTCGGCTCCCGCGTCCACATCTGCCACCTCTCCACCGCCGGCTCCGTCGAGATCATCCGCTGGGCCAAGTCCCGCGGCATCGACGTCACCGCCGAGGTCACCCCGCACCACCTGCTCCTCACCGACGAGCTCGTGCGCTCGTACAACCCGGTCTACAAGGTCAACCCGCCGCTGCGCACCGAGGCCGACGTCCTGGCCCTGCGCGAGGCGCTCGCCGACGGCACGATCGACATCGTCGCCACCGACCACGCCCCGCACCCGCACGAGGACAAGGACTGCGAGTGGGCCGCCGCCGCCATGGGCATGGTGGGCCTGGAGACCGCGCTCTCCGTCGTCCAGCAGACGATGGTGGAGACCGGACTGCTCGACTGGGCGGGCGTCGCCGAGCGGATGTCCTTCGCCCCGGCGCGCATCGGCAGCCTCCCGAACCACGGACGACCCGTCTCGGCAGGTGAACCCGCGAACCTGACCTTGGTCGATACCTCGTACCGTGGTGTCGTGGACCCCGCACACTTCGCCTCCCGCAGCCGCAACACGCCTTACGAGGGCCGTGAGCTGCCGGGGCGCGTCACTCACACCTTCCTGCGGGGCCGGGCAACGGTCGTGGACGGGACGCTGGCGTGACACCTGCAGTAATCCAACTGGCCGCCGAGGCGACACGAAAGTCCGCGGAGGTGACGGACTGGGGCGCCCGCATCGCGTGGGTGATCGGTCTGCTCGTCTTCATCGCGTTCGTGTACTGGCTGATGCGGCAGGGCTGGAAATGGCGCGGCACCCTGCAGAGCGATCTGCCGGAGCTGCCCGCCGCCCCCGGCGGCCTCCCCGAACACCGGCTGGCCCTGACCGGCCGGTACCACGGGTCCACCACCGCCGGGCAGTGGCTCGACCGGATCGTCGCCCACGGACTGGGCGTCCGCAGCCGGGTCGAGCTCACGCTCACCGACGCGGGCCTCGACGTGGTCCGTCCGGGTGCCACCGACTTCTTCGTACCGGCCGCGCAACTGCGCGGCGCCCGCCTCGACAAGGGAATCGCGGGCAAGGTACTCACCGAGGGCGGTCTCCTCGTCGTCACATGGGCGCACGGCGACAGGCTGATCGACTCCGGATTCCGCTCCGACCGTGCGGCGGAACACGCCGCCTGGGTCGAAGCGATCAACGACATGAACCACTCAATCACCACGACGGAAGGCGCCGAACGATGACGACCTCCACCAGGGGAGCAGCCAAAGCTCCCGCCGTACTCGTCCTGGAGGACGGTCGGATCTTCCGCGGCCGCGCCTACGGCGCTGTGGGGGAGACCTTCGGCGAGGCCGTGTTCTCCACCGGCATGACCGGCTACCAGGAGACCCTCACCGACCCGTCGTACCACCGGCAGGTCGTCGTGATGACCGCCCCGCACGTGGGCAACACCGGCGTCAACGACGAGGACCCCGAGTCCTCCCGCATCTGGGTCGCCGGGTACGTCGTACGCGACCCCGCCCGCGTCCCCTCCAACTGGCGCTCCGTGCGCTCGCTGGACGAGGAGCTCGTTGCGCAGGGCGTCGTCGGGATCTCCGGCGTCGACACCCGCGCCCTGACCCGCCACCTGCGCGAGCGCGGCGCCATGCGCGTCGGCATCTTCTCGGGCGAGGCCTGGGAGGGCGTGCGCGACGAGGCGCTGCTGGCCAAGGTCCAGGCCGCCCCGCAGATGAAGGGCGCCAACCTCTCCGCCGAGGTCGCCACCAAGGAGACCTACGTCGTCCCCGCGATCGGTGAGAAGAAGTTCACCGTCGCCGCCGTCGACCTCGGCATCAAGGGCATGACCCCGCACCGGATGGCCGAGCGCGGCATCGAGGTGCACGTGCTCCCCGCCACCGCCACCGTCGAGGACGTGTACGCGGTCGACCCCGACGGCGTGTTCTTCTCCAACGGCCCGGGCGACCCGGCCACCGCCGACCACGCGGTCTCCGTCATGCAGGGCGTCCTCGCCCGCAAGACCCCGCTCTTCGGCATCTGCTTCGGCAACCAGATCCTGGGCCGCGCGCTCGGCTTCGGCACGTACAAGCTGAAGTACGGCCACCGCGGCATCAACCAGCCCGTGCAGGACCGCACCACCGGCAAGGTCGAGATCACCGCGCACAACCACGGCTTCGCCGTGGACGCGCCCCTCGACAAGGTGTCCGAGACCCCCTACGGCCGCGCCGAGGTCTCCCACGTCTGCCTGAACGACAACGTCGTGGAAGGCCTCCAGCTGCTCGACCAGCCGGCCTTCTCCGTCCAGTACCACCCCGAGGCGGCCGCCGGCCCGCACGACGCCGCGTACCTCTTCGACCGCTTCACGTCTTTGATGAACACCGCCCAGATGGAGGCCGATCGTGCCTAAGCGCACCGATATCCAGTCCGTCCTGGTCATCGGCTCCGGCCCGATCGTCATCGGCCAGGCCGCCGAGTTCGACTACTCCGGGACCCAGGCCTGCCGCATCCTCAAGGCCGAAGGCCTGCGGGTGATCCTGGTGAACTCCAACCCCGCCACGATCATGACCGACCCGGAGATCGCCGACGCCACGTACGTCGAGCCGATCACCCCCGAGTTCGTCGAGAAGATCATCGCGAAGGAGCGCCCCGACGCGCTGCTCCCGACCCTCGGCGGCCAGACCGCGCTGAACACCGCCATCTCCATGCACGAGCAGGGCGTGCTGGAGAAGTACAACGTCGAGCTCATCGGCGCCAACGTCGAGGCGATCAACAAGGGCGAGGACCGCGACCTCTTCAAGGGCGTCGTCGAAGCAGTCAACGCCAAGATCGGCTACGGCGAGTCCGCGCGCTCGGTCATCTGCCACACGATGGACGACGTCATCCAGGGCGTCGACACCCTCGGCGGCTACCCCGTCGTCGTGCGCCCCTCCTTCACCATGGGCGGCGCCGGCTCCGGCTTCGCCCACGACGAGGACGAGCTGCGCCGCATCGCCGGCCAGGGCCTGATGCTCTCCCCGACCACCGAGGTGCTCCTGGAGGAGTCCATCCTCGGCTGGAAGGAGTACGAGCTGGAGCTCATGCGCGACACCAAGGACAACGTCGTCGTCGTCTGCTCCATCGAGAACTTCGACCCGATGGGCGTCCACACCGGTGACTCGATCACCGTCGCCCCGGCGATGACCCTCACCGACCGCGAGTACCAGCGCCTGCGCGACATCGGCATCGCGATCATCCGCGAGGTCGGCGTCGACACCGGCGGCTGCAACATCCAGTTCGCGATCGACCCGGTCGACGGCCGCGTCATCGTCATCGAGATGAACCCGCGCGTCTCGCGCTCCTCGGCGCTCGCGTCGAAGGCCACCGGCTTCCCGATCGCCAAGATCGCCGCCAAGCTGGCCATCGGCTACACCCTCGACGAGGTCCCCAACGACATCACCGAGAAGACGCCGGCCTCCTTCGAGCCGTCCCTCGACTACGTCGTCGTCAAGGCCCCGCGCTTCGCCTTCGAGAAGTTCCCGCTCGCCGACGCCACCCTCACCACCACCATGAAGTCGGTGGGCGAGGCCATGGCCATCGGCCGCAACTTCACCGAGGCCCTGCAGAAGGCCCTGCGCTCGCTGGAGAAGAAGGGCTCGCAGTTCACCTTCGTCGGCCCCACCGGCGACAAGGACGAACTGCTCGCCACCGCGGTCCGCCCCACCGACGGCCGCATCAACACCGTCATGCAGGCCATTCGCGCCGGCGCCACCCAGGAAGAGGTCTTCGAGTCCACGAAGATCGACCCCTGGTTCGTCGACCAGCTCTTCCTCATCAAGGAGATCGCGGACGACCTGGCCGCCGCCGACAAGCTCCACCCCGAGCTGCTCGCCGAGGCCAAGCGCCACGGATTCTCCGACAGCCAGATCGCCGAGATCCGCGGCCTGCGCGAGGACGTCGTCCGCGAGGTCCGCCACGCACTGGGCGTCCGCCCGGTCTACAAGACCGTCGACACCTGCGCCGCCGAGTTCGCCGCGAAGACCCCGTACTTCTACTCGTCCTACGACGAGGAGTCCGAGGTCGCCCCGCGCGAGAAGCCCGCGGTCATCATCCTGGGCTCCGGCCCGAACCGCATCGGCCAGGGCATCGAGTTCGACTACTCCTGCGTCCACGCCTCCTTCGCCCTCAGCGACGCCGGCTACGAGACCGTGATGGTCAACTGCAACCCGGAGACCGTCTCCACCGACTACGACACCTCCGACCGCCTGTACTTCGAGCCGCTCACGCTCGAAGACGTGCTGGAGATCGTCCACGCCGAATCGCTGGCGGGCCCCATCGCCGGCGTCATCGTCCAGCTCGGCGGCCAGACCCCCCTGGGCCTCGCCCAGGCCCTCAAGGACAACGGCGTCCCCGTCGTCGGCACCCCGCCGGAGGCCATCCACGCCGCCGAGGACCGCGGCGCCTTCGGCCAGGTCCTCGCCGAGGCCGGCCTGCCCGCCCCCAAGCACGGCACCGCCACCACCTTCGCCGGCGCCAAGGCCATCGCCGACGAGATCGGCTACCCCGTCCTCGTACGCCCCTCGTACGTGCTCGGCGGCCGCGGCATGGAGATCGTCTACGACGAGGACCGGCTGTCCTCCTACATCGCCGAGTCCACCGAGATCTCGCCGACCCGCCCCGTGCTGGTCGACCGGTTCCTCGACGACGCGATCGAGATCGACGTCGACGCCCTCTACGACGGCACCGAGCTCTACCTCGGCGGCGTCATGGAGCACATCGAGGAAGCCGGCATCCACTCCGGCGACTCGGCCTGCGCCCTGCCCCCGATCACCCTCGGCGGCTACGACATCAAGCGCCTGCGGGCCTCCACCGAGGCCATCGCCAAGGGCGTCGGCGTCCGCGGCCTGATCAACATCCAGTTCGCGATGGCGGGTGACATCCTCTACGTCCTGGAGGCCAACCCGCGCGCCTCCCGGACCGTCCCCTTCACCTCGAAGGCGACCGCCGTCCCGCTCGCGAAGGCCGCCGCCCGCATCTCGCTCGGCACCACCATCGCCGAGCTCCGCGAAGAGGGCATGCTCCCGAAGACCGGCGACGGCGGCACCCTGCCGCTCGACGCGCCGATCTCCGTCAAGGAGGCCGTCATGCCGTGGTCGCGCTTCCGCGACATCCACGGCCGCGGCGTCGACACCGTCCTCGGCCCGGAGATGCGCTCCACCGGCGAGGTCATGGGCATCGACTCCGTCTTCGGCACGGCCTACGCCAAGTCGCAGGCCGGCGCCTACGGCCCGCTGCCCACCAAGGGCCGTGCCTTCATCTCCGTCGCCAACCGCGACAAGCGCACGATGATCTTCCCGGCGCGCGAGCTCGTCGCCCACGGCTTCGAGCTGATGGCCACCTCCGGGACCGCCGAGGTCCTGCGCCGCAACGGCATCAACGCCACCGTCGTGCGCAAGCTCAGCGAGGGAGAGGGCCCGGACGGCGAGAAGACCATCGTCCAGCTCATCCACGACGGCCAGGTCGACCTGATCGTCAACACCCCGTACGGCACCGGTGGCCGCCTCGACGGCTACGAGATCCGTACGGCCGCCGTGGCGCGCGGCGTCCCGTGCCTCACCACGGTCCAGGCGCTCGCCGCGGCCGTCCAGGGCATCGACGCGCTCAACCGCGGCGACGTGGGCGTCCGCTCGCTCCAGGAGCACGCGGAGCGGCTGACCGCGGCCCGCGACTAGCAGCCCGTACGAAAGGGGGGCACCGGCGACAGCGACCGGTGTCCCCCCTTTCATGAGTGCAAAAGGGATATTTCGGACGATGTACAAACTGTTCTTCAACCTCGTCTTCAAGCGGATGGACCCGGAGCAGGCCCACTACATGGCCTTCCGCTGGATCCGCCTCGCCGCCCGCACCCCGGTGCTGCGCACCTTCGTCGCCGCCTACCTGGCCCCCCGGTACGCGCAACTGCGCACCGAGGCCCTCGGGCTGCGGATGCACGGCCCCTTCGGGCTCGCGGCCGGCTTCGACAAGAACGCCGTCGCCATCGACGGCATGTCGATGCTCGGCTTCGACCACATCGAGATCGGCACCGTCACCGCCGAGCCCCAGCCCGGCAACCCGAAGAAGCGGCTGTTCCGGCTCGTCCCGGACCGCGCGCTGATCAACCGCATGGGCTTCAACAACGAGGGCTCGACGGCCGTCGCCGAGCGCCTGGCCGCCCGCAACCCGGTCTTCAAGACGGTCGTCGGCGTCAACATCGGCAAGACGAAGGTCGTCCCCGAGGAGGAGGCCGTCGCGGACTACGTCGCCTCCACCGAGCGCCTGGCCCGGCACGCGGACTACCTCGTCGTCAACGTCTCCTCCCCGAACACGCCGGGCCTGCGCAACCTCCAGGCCACGGAGTCGCTGCGCCCCCTGCTGAGCGCCGTGCGCGAGGCCGCGGACCGCGTCGTGACCGACCGGCGGGTCCCACTGCTCGTCAAGATCGCGCCGGACCTCGCGGACGAGGACGTGGACGCGGTCGCCGACCTGGCCCTGGAGCTGGGCCTGGACGGCATCATCGCGACGAACACGACGATCGCCCGCGACGGCCTGGGCCTGAAGTCCGACCCCTCGCTGGTCAAGGAGACCGGCGGCCTGTCTGGCGCCCCGGTCAAGGAGCGCTCGCTGGAGGTCCTGCGCCGGCTGTACGCCCGCGTGGGCGACCGGCTGGTCCTGGTCGGCGTCGGCGGCATCGAGAACGCCGAGGACGCCTGGCAGCGGATCCTGGCGGGCGCGAGCCTGGTCCAGGGCTACAGCGCCTTCATCTACGAGGGCCCCTGCTACGCCCGCGCCATCCACAAGGGCCTGGCCGCGCGCCTGGCCGCCAGCCCGTACGCGACGCTCGCCGAAGCGGTGGGCGCGGAAACCCGAAAGGCCTCCCTGTGACCTCCGCCCCTGTGATCCCCTTCGGTACGCGCCTGCGCGAGGCGATGGACACCCGCGGGCCGCTCTGCGTGGGGATCGACCCGCACGCGGCGCTGCTGGCCTCCTGGGGCCTGAACGACGACGTCGCGGGCCTGGAGAAGTTCTCCCGCACGGTGGTCGAGGCGCTGGCCGACTCCGTCGCGGTCTTCAAGCCGCAGGCGGCGTTCTTCGAGCGGTTCGGCTCGCGCGGCATCGCGGTTCTGGAGCAGACGGTGGCCGACGCCCGTGCGGCGGGCGCGCTCGTCGTCATGGACGCGAAGCGGGGCGACATCGGCTCGACGATGGCCGCCTACGCGGAGACCTTCCTCTCGCCCTCCTCGCCGCTCTTCTCCGACGCGCTGACGGTCTCCCCGTATCTCGGCTACGGCTCGCTGAAGCCGGCCGTCGACCTGGCGCGGGAGTCGGGGGCCGGTCTGTTCGTCCTGGCCCTGACCTCGAACCCGGAGGGCGCGGAGGTCCAGCGGGCGGTACGCGAGGACGGCCGGTCGATCGGCGCGACGATGCTGGCGCACCTGGCCGCGGAGAACGCCGGGGCCTCCCCGATGGGCTCCTTCGGAGCCGTGGTCGGGGCGACCCTCGGGGACCTGTCCTCCTTCGACCTGGACATCAACGGGCCGCTGCTGGCCCCCGGCATCGGGGCGCAGGGCGCGACGGCGGCGGACCTCCCGGCGGTGTTCGGCGGGGCCGTGCGCAACGTCGTCCCGAACGTGTCGCGGGGCGTGCTGAAGCACGGCCCCGACGCGGCCGCGCTCCGCGCCTCGGCGCACGCCTTTGCCGAGGAGATCCGCGCCGCGGTCGCGTCGGCGTAGCCCCCAGGAGCGGAGCCCTGCGGCGCCGTCCCCTACCCGACCTTCCTCCGTTCCCCGGGCGCTGCCCGGACCCGGTCCTCGAACGCCGGACGGGCTGAAGGATCGCCTCGAACGCCGGCGGAGCCGGATACGTCCGGCTCCGCC
>NZ_JBEXPT010000164.1:0-11109 GCF_040612195.1 Streptomyces sp. NPDC006450
CTGCAGGGGGGACCCTGTGGGAGAGTAGGACGCCGCCGAACAATCATTGTGGGAAAGCCCCGCACCAGCCCTTACGGGTTCGGTGCGGGGCTTTTTTGCGTTTACGGCCCATATCCGGTGATGGCGATCGTGCCGGCGGAGGCCTGACAGCCGCCATCCCGGAGTTGACGACCGGCCGTGGCGAGCTGTCGGAGTCATCAGCGTGAGGGAGGTCAGATCGTCGGTGCTGCACCTGCCACTGGTCTTCCTGGTGCTCGGCCGGTGCTGCGAAGCCATGGTGTCCTCCTGGCGGGTGCGCGCGGCAGCGCATCCAGGGGGGCCGTGCGAGGGGTCAGAGGCGGCCGGCGGCCTTGAGGGACAGGTAGGCGTCGGCCAGGGCGGGGGCCAGGGTGTCCGGGGTGGCGTCGACCACGTGGACGCCGTGGCGGGTGAGCTGGTCCGCCGTACGGCGGCGGGCGGACTGGGACTGGGTGCCCGCGGCGGCTTCGTAGACGGCTTCGACGGTGCCGCGGGACCTGGTCATCTCCGCGACGTGCGGGTCGGAGACCGAGGCCAGCAGGACCGTGTGGCGCTGGGTGAGGCGGGGGAGCAGCGGAAGCAGGCCCTCTTCGACGGGGGCGGCGTCCAGGCTGGTCAGGAGGACCACCAGGGAGCGGCGCGGGGCGCTGCGCAGGATGGTGGAGACCAGGGTGCGGGAGTCGGTTTCGACGAGTTCAGGTTCCAGGGTGGCCATCGCGTTGACGAAGGCCGGGAGGGTGTCGGCGGCCGAGCGGGCCTGTACCTGGGCGCGGAGGCGGCGGTCGTGGGCCAGGAGGTCCACGCGGTCGCCCGCGCGGGTGGCCAGGGCGGTGAGGAGGAGGGCCGCGTCCATCGCCGAGTCCAGGCGCGGTGCGTCGCCGACGCGGCCGGCGGCGGTGCGGCCGGTGTCGAGGCAGATCAGGATGTGGCGGTCGCGTTCGGGGCGCCAGGTGCGGACGGCGACCTTGTTCTGGCGGGCGGTGGCCCGCCAGTCGATGGAACGGGTGTCGTCGCCGGGTACGTAGTCGCGCAGGCTGTCGAACTCCGTGCCCTCACCGCGGGTCAGGACGCTGGTGCGGCCGTCGAGTTCGCGCAGGCGGGCGAGACGGGAGGGGAGGTGCTTGCGGCTCGCGAAGGGCGGCAGGACGCGGACCGTCCAGGGGACGGTGTGGTGGCCCTGACGGGCGAGCAGGCCGAGCGGGCCGTACGAGCGGATCGTGACGCGGGCCGCCTGGCGGTCGCCGCGGCGGGTGGGCCGCAGGCGGGTGGTGAGGCGGCGGCGTTCGCCCGACGGGACCGTCAACGTGTGCCGGGAGGCGGCGACTTCGGTGCCGGGGAGCCAGCTGCTCGGGGGCCAGGCGTCGCGGATCCGGGCACGGAGCGCACGGGGGGAGGGGTTGGTGATCGTGAGGTGGACGTCGGCGGATTCGCCGAGGCGTACCGACGTGTCGCCGGAGCGGGCCAGTTGGAGCGTGCGGACCGGGGCCGCGAGGGCGTAGTCGACCGCGCAGGCCAGGGCGATGGGGGCGTTGACCGCCAGCATCCCCGCCCAGCTCGGTCCGAGGATGCCGACGGGGATGCTGCCGAGGGCCGCGAGCAGGGCGGCGCGTCCGGTGAACGCCATCAGCGCGGGACGGGGACGTGGGTGAGGATCGCGGTGATGACCGCGTCGGCCGTGACGCCCTCCATCTCGGCCTCGGGGCGCAGTTGGACGCGGTGGCGCAGGGTGGGCAGGGCGAGGGCCTTCACGTCGTCGGGGGTGACGTAGTCGCGGCCCACGAGCCAGGCCCAGGCGCGGGCGGTGGCCAGCAGCGCGGTGGCGCCGCGGGGGGAGACGCCGAGGGTGAGGGAGGGGGACTCGCGGGTGGCGCGGCAGATGTCGACGACGTACGCGGCGATCTCCGGGGAGACACTGGTGGCCTCGACGGCCTTGCGGGCGGCGTCCAGTTCGGCGGGGCCGGCGACCGGGCGGATGCCGGCGGAGTGCAGGTCGCGGGGGTTGAAGCCGGCGGCGTGCCGGGTCAGTACGCCGATCTCGTCCTCGCGGGAGGGGAGGGGCACGGTGAGCTTCAGGAGGAAGCGGTCGAGCTGGGCCTCGGGGAGGGGGTACGTGCCCTCGTACTCGACCGGGTTCATCGTGGCGGCGACGAGGAACGGCTCCGGGAGCTTGCGGGGGGTGCCGTCGACGGTGACCTGGCGCTCCTCCATGGCTTCGAGGAGGGAGGACTGGGTCTTGGGGGGCGTGCGGTTGATCTCGTCGGCGAGGAGCAGGTTGGTGAAGACCGGGCCGTTCTGGAACGAGAACTCCGCGGTGCGGGCGTCGTACACGAGGGAGCCGGTGACGTCGCTCGGCATCAGGTCGGGGGTGAACTGGACGCGCTTGGTGTCGAGTTCGAGGGAGGCGGCGAGGGCCCGTACGAGGAGGGTCTTCGCGACGCCGGGGACGCCTTCGAGGAGGACGTGGCCGCGGCACAGGAGGGCGACGACGAGACCGGTGACGGCGGAGTCCTGGCCGACCACGGCCTTTCCGATCTCGGTGCGGAGCGCCTCCAGGGCGGAGCGGGCGCTGTCCGTGGTGGCCGTCATGAGGTGCGGACCTCCCTTTCGAGGGCGTCGAGGTGGTCGGCGAGCGCGATGAGCGCCGCGTCGGTGGTGGGGGTGGTGCCGAAGAGCAGGGCGTCCGGGTCCGGGGCGTGCGGGGGCCCGGCCGTGAGGCGGGCCGCGACCGCGGGGACCAGGGAGGCGGGGTCGTGGGCCCGGGTGGCCGGTACGCCGACCAGCGCGGCCAGGCGTTCGCGCGCCGCGGCGCGCAGCACGGTCGCGGCGCGGTCGCGGGCGCCGGCCTTGCGGTACAGGCGGGCGCGTCCCTCGGTGGCCTCGGAGGCGCGGATGAGGACGGGCAGGTGCTCGGTGACGAGCGGGCCCAGGCGCCGGGCGCGCCAGAGGGCGGCGACGGCGGCGGCGAGGAAGAGCTGGAGCAGGGCCCAGCTCCAGCCGGCGGGGATCAGGTCGAGGAAGCTCCGCTCCTCGCCGGTGCCTTCGGCGTCGGGGTTGGCGTCCGCGAGGGACGGCAGGTACCAGACGAGGGTCGGGCGGGAGCCGAGGAGCTGGAGCGCGAGGGAGGCGTTGCCCTCCTTGGCGAGGGTCTTGTTGAGGAGGATGGCCTCGGAGCCGAGGAGGACGGTGTCGCCGCCGCGGGTGCCGGTGGGCAGGACGAGGAGGGTGGGGTGGCCGGCGTCGGGGTAGCAGGCGATGGCTCCGGGGGTGCCGGTGGTGTAGCTCGGGCCGCCGCCGGTCGCGGCGCGGCCCGCGGTGATGGCGGCGGGGAAGGTGCAGGTGCTGCCCGGGTCGAGGTTCGTGGCCGGGGAGCCGTCGTGGGTGCGGGTGCCGGGGGCCAGCGCGGGCAGGCTGAGCGCGGTCGGTGCGAGCAGGACGGTCCGGCCGCCGGAGAGGTCGATCGCGGAACGGATGTCGCGGAGCTGGGTCTCCCCGAGCCGGTCGGGGTCGGTGACCAGCAGGGTCGTGCCGGGTCCGGCGGCGTCGGCGGCCTGCGCGGCGGTGGTGACGACCCGGGTGGTGACCCCGCGGTCCCCGAGGAGCTCGGCCACGGCCCGACTGCCGAAGGGGTCGGCGGAGCGGGGGTCGAGGTAGCCGTGCCGGGCGCCCGAGTTCAGGGCGGCCAGGGCCAGCCCCGCGGCGAGGAGCACCGCGAGCGCGACGAGGAACCCGCGGGCGCGGGTCCAGAGGTCCCGGGGCCGTGGGCCTGTGGCGGTCGTACGGGGAGGGGTGGCGGCGTCGCCCGGTGGCGTGGCGACGGCTCCGCCGGCCGCTGCCGAGCGGACCGGGGGCGTGGGGGCTGCGCCGGGGGCGGTGTGGGTCATGCGGTGGGGCCCGTCAGGAGGGGCTTCGTGCGGGACAGGGCCTGGTCCAGGGTGGTGAGGGCCGCGTACATCTCGGCGTTCGCCGGGTGGGCGCCGTAGGTGACGTCGTCGAAGGTGCGGGCCGCCGTGCGCAGGGCCGTGGCGTGGGACGGGAGGGAGACGGCGGCTTCGGCCGCCGCCTCGTCCGCGGTGCGGCCGGGGCGGGGGTCGAGGAGGGTGCGCTCCTCCAGGGAGCGGACGACGGCGCGCATGCGCTCCTGGACGGCCTCGCTCCAGCGGCCCTCGCCGGCCAGTGCCTCGGCGGCGGCGCGGTGGTCCGCGGCGCTGCGGACGCCGTCGTCGAAGAGGGTGCCCGCGGCGCGGGCGGCGCTGCGGCTCGGGGCGCCCAGGCGCCACCAGAGGGCGGCCACGAGGAGGAGCACGAACAGGGCGACGGCCAGCAGGCCCAGCGTGCCGCCCGGGGTCGCGCCGGAGGCACGGTCGAAGAGGTCCCCGACCCACTCCCAGAAGCGGTTCAGGGCCCTCTGGAGCAGCCCCGGGTCGTTCTCGTGGTACACGGGCTTGGACAGCTCGTGGCGGGCGGCCTCACGGGCGGCCTCACGGCCGATGGTGACCTGTGGTGTGGGTGGTGGCGTCTGGGTGAGCAGGCCCCCCGTGCTCCTCATTCCCGCGTCAGCCTCCGGTCGGCGGCGTGGTGGTGCCGTAGTTCTCGATGCCCGCCGCCCGGGCCAGCTCCAGGTCGAGGGCCTCGCGCCGGATGCGCTGGTCGACGTAGAGCAGGACGGTGACGCCCGCCTGGATCGGCATGGTGATCGTCAGTCCGATGACGACGCCGATGGCGGTCACGATCAGGTAGCCCCAGCTCGTGGCCCCGGTGCCGTCGGCCATGCCTTCGAGGCCGCCGCCGAACACCAGCCCGCCCACGAGGGTGAGGGGGAAGACGATGAGGGCCGAGACGAAGCCGGTGATGATGTTGGTCAGGAGCGTGATGCCGAAGATCCGCCACCAGGATCCCTTGACCAGCTTCGAGGAGCGGACGAGGGACTTGCGGACCGTCGCCTTCTCCAGCATCAGCGCGGGCGAGGCCAGGGAGTACCTGATCCAGAGCCAGAGGATCAGGCCCAGGGCGATGAAACCGCCGAGGACGGCGAGGACGGCCTGACCGGCGAGGGCGCCGGGCAGGACCAGCACGGTGAAGAGGAGGCCCGCGCCGATGCCCAGGAGGAGGGTCAGGCCGAACAGCCGGGCGAGCTGCGGGCGGGCCTCGCGCCAGGCGGCGCCGATCGAGGAGCCCTGGCCGAGCACCGCGCGGCTGAAGATCATGGTGAGCATCGCGGTGGCCACGATGGCCCCGATGAGCTGGATGAACCCGTTCGCCGCGGACAGGGCCACGAAGGAGCCGAGGGCGTCGATCTGCTCGTCCAGGGGCGCGTCGCTCGACTGGTCCAGTGCGACGTCACCGAACGCGTACTTCTGGATGAGCACGCTCGCGAACTGCACGACGACGGCCACGACCAGCGTGATCGGCAGCACGGCGCGCCAGTGCCTGCGCATGGTGGTGACGGCCCCGTCGAGGATCTCGCCCATGCCGAGGGGACGCAGCGGGATCACGCCGGGCTTCACCGTCGTGGGCTGGGTGCCCCAGCCGCCCGGCCCCGGGGAGCCGCTGCCGTACGCACCCCAGCCGGTGTTCGGCCCGGGAGCCGCGGGGGGCTGCGGCTGCTGCCCGGTCGGCGGGGTCTGGCCCGGGGTCGGGGTCGGGCTGGACCACTGGCCCGGTGGCGGCTGCTCGGCGGACCACTTCGAGCCACTGGAGCCGCCGGAGCCGGCCGGATCGCCGGAAGGTGGCCGCGTAGCGGGGGAGCCCTCACCGTCGGACGGGGAGGATCCGGGCGTAGCCCAGCCCGGAGAGTCGTTCATCGTCGCTCCTTCACGTGCACCGCGGGGTGTGGGGCGCTTGGTCCGGCTGCCATCGTGCCATGTGACAACCTCGAAAGGACCAACCGTCCCCAACGGACCAGGGGTCCTCCGGTTCCCGGGACGTTCCTGCCTTCGTGTGACGGCCGGATCCGGGGCACACTGGGCGCCCTGATCTCCACGCAGGTCCGAGGGACTATTTCCAGCCCCTTTGGCTGTGGGACAGCTCACCGCCGGGTAACGATTAGCTAATGGGATGATGTCAACCATGAAGGGACGCGTCCTTGTCGTCGACGACGACACCGCGCTGGCCGAGATGCTCGGCATTGTGCTGCGTGGAGAAGGTTTTGAGCCGTCGTTCGTAGCGGACGGCGACAAGGCACTGGCTGCCTTCCGGGAGGCGAAGCCGGATCTCGTGCTGCTCGACCTCATGCTGCCCGGTAGGGACGGCATAGAGGTGTGCAGGCTGATCCGCGCCGAGTCGGGCGTACCGATCGTCATGCTCACCGCCAAGAGCGACACCGTTGACGTGGTCGTGGGCCTGGAGTCCGGGGCCGACGACTACATCGTCAAGCCGTTCAAGCCGAAGGAGCTGGTGGCCCGCATCCGGGCCCGCCTGCGCCGTTCGGAGGAGCCCGCACCCGAGCAGCTCACCATCGGTGACCTGGTCATCGACGTGGCCGGGCACTCGGTCAAGCGGGAAGGCGCCTCGATCGCCCTGACCCCGCTGGAGTTCGACCTGCTGGTCGCGCTCGCCCGCAAGCCCTGGCAGGTCTTCACCCGCGAGGTGCTGCTGGAGCAGGTCTGGGGCTACCGCCACGCGGCGGACACCCGCCTGGTCAACGTGCACGTCCAGCGGCTGCGCTCCAAGGTCGAGAAGGACCCGGAGCGCCCCGAGATCGTCGTGACGGTGCGCGGGGTCGGCTACAAGGCCGGACCGAGCTGAACATGACACCCGGCAAGCCCCGTGGCCGCTCCCGCTGGGGAGCGCTGCGGGGCGGCCGGATGCTCCGGGAAGGAGCGCCCGGCGGCCCCGTGCTGCGGCTGTTCGTACGCCTCGTACGCCGGCCGCTGCTTCCGGCTGTCCGGCTGTGGCGGCGCAACATCCAGCTCCGGGTGGTCGCCGCGACCCTGCTGATCTCCCTCGCCGTGGTCCTCGCCCTCGGGTTCGTCGTCATCGCACAGGTCAGCAAGGGCCTCCTCGACGCCAAGGAGGAGGCCGCGCAGAGCCAGGCCGCGGGCGGCTTCGCGGTCGCACAGGAGAAGGCCAACACGCCCTATACGGCGGACGGGCCCGACGCCTCCGACAACAAGGTCGGCCGGGACGCCAGTACCTGGATGAACTCCCTGGTCAAGCAGCTCGCCAGTGGCGGGCAGAGCGCCTTCGAGGTGGCGGCGCTGGGCGCCGGCACCGGAACCGGCGAGGAACAGCCGGCCCGCGGAGCCCTCGGAGGCGTCCGCGGAGCCCGCGCCTCCGGCAACGTCGACCCGGCCGCCAGCGTCCCGCTGGGGCTGCGCCGCAACGTCAACCACGCGACCGGCGCCTTCAAGACGTTCTCGCAGATCCGCTACACCGACGCCGGGGACAAGCTGCCCGAGCCCGCGCTCGTCATCGGCAAGCGGCTCACCGACATCAACGGCGATCCGTACGACCTGTACTACCTCTTCCCGCTCACCCAGGAGGAGGAGTCCCTCAACCTGGTCAAGGTCACCATCGCCACCGCCGGGCTCTTCGTCGTGGTCCTCCTCGGCGGGATCGCCTGGCTCGTCGTGCGGCAGGTCGTCACCCCCGTACGGATGGCCGCGGGGATCGCCGAGCGGCTCTCGGCGGGGCGGCTCCAGGAGCGGATGAAGGTCACCGGCGAGGACGACATCGCCCGTCTGGGCGAGGCCTTCAACAAGATGGCCCAAACCCTCCAGAACAAGATCCAGCAGCTGGAGGACCTCTCCCGGCTGCAGCGCCGGTTCGTCTCGGACGTCTCCCACGAGCTGCGCACCCCGCTCACGACCGTCCGCATGGCGGCGGACGTCATCCACGACGCCCGCGCCGACTTCGACCCGGTCACCGCGCGCTCCGCCGAACTCCTCGCCGGACAGCTCGACCGCTTCGAGTCCCTCCTCGCCGACCTACTGGAGATCAGCCGGTTCGACGCGGGCGCCGCCGCCCTGGAGGCCGAGCCGATCGACCTGCGGGACGTCGTGCACCGGGTCATCGTCGGGGCCCAGCCGCTCGCCGATCACAAGAACACCCGGATCCGCGTCCTCGGCGACACCCAGCCGGTGATAGCCGAGGCCGACGCCCGGCGCGTGGAGCGGGTCCTGCGCAACCTGGTCGTCAACGCCGTCGAGCACGGCGAGGGCCGCGACGTGGTGGTCCGGCTCGCCTCGGCGGGCGGGGCCGTCGCCGTGGCCGTACGGGACTACGGAGTCGGGCTCAAGCCCGGCGAGGCCACCCGCGTCTTCAACCGCTTCTGGCGCGCGGACCCGGCGCGGGCGCGCACGACCGGCGGTACGGGCCTCGGCCTGTCCATCGCCGTCGAGGACGCCCGGCTGCACGGGGGCTGGCTCCAGGCGTGGGGCGAGCCCGGCGGCGGCTCGCAGTTCCGCCTGACGCTGCCGCGCACCGCCGACGAGCCGCTGCGCGGATCGCCGATCCCGCTGGAGCCCGAGGACTCCCGGGCCAACCGGGCGAGGGCCGCTGCGGAGGGCTCCACGGCGGCCGGGCAGCGGGCGCAGCAGGCGGGGCGCACCGACCGGTCGCCGATACCGCCGAGGTCGCCCGTCGCGGGCGCGGTGCCGGTACCGGCAGACCCGACGGCGCTGCCGGGCAACGGGGCGCGGGTCGTGACCCGGCCGGGACCGGCGGAGCAGGGGAACGGTTCCGGGGGCGGGGCGGCGGACGCGCAATCCGGCGGGACGGCGGGAGCAACCGACCGAGAGGGTGGAAACGGTGGAGCGGGAGCAGCCGGCGGAACCGGTGCAACCGGCGGAGCGGGTGGATCGGATGGGTGATGAGCCGGGGCGGTCGCGCCGGCGCACGCCGCGCGCCCTGAGCGCCCTCAGGGCCTGCGCCCTCGGGGCGGCCGGTCTGCTGTTCGCCGGCTGCGCCTCCATGCCCGACCACGGCGAGGTCCGTCCCGTGGAGGCTTCCCAGGGAGTCGACTCCCAGGTCCGCGTGTTCGGCGTGCCGCCGGCCGCCAAGGCCAGCCCGCAGGAGATCGTCGACGGCTTCCTGGAGGCGATGACCAGCGATGATCCGCAGCTCCAGACCGCCCGCAAGTACCTCACCGACGAAGCGGCGAAGAACTGGAAGCCCGGAGCGGCGGTCACCGTGCTCTCCGCCGGCCTCGACCGGTTCTCCGTACCGGGCGAGAAGGACCCGGCGGCCCCCCGGTTCAAGATCGCGGGCAAGATGCTGGCCACGGTGGACGAGCGCAGCGCGTACCAGCCGGAGACCGGCGACCGGCGCTACGAGCAGTTCCTCCAGCTCATGCAGAAGGACGGCGAGTGGCGGATCGCGACCCCGCCCAGCAGCCTGGTCCTGAGCGAATCCGACTTCCAGCGCATCTACATGCCGGTCAACAAGTACTACTTCGCGGGCGCCACGCTCGTCGCCGACCCCGTCTACGTGCGCCAGCGCAGCGACCCCGACTCCCGGATGGACCCCACCACCCAGACCGTCACCTCGCTGCTGGCCGGCCCTTCCAAGTGGCTCGGGCCGGTGGTCACTTCCAGCTTCCCGACCGGTACGGAACTGCGCGAGGGCACCAAGTCCCTTTCGGTCGACGGTCAGAACACGCTGCGCGTGCCCCTGAACAAGAACGCGGACGACGTCGACGAGCCCCAGTGCCAGCGGATGGCGACCCAACTCCTGTACACGGTCAAGGACCTGACGGGTTCCCGGGTCGACCGGGTCGACGTCCTGCGCTCCGACGGCACGCCGCGCTGCCAGGTGTCCGAGGCGGCCGCGGCCGTGCTGGCCAACCGGCCGCTCTCGCCCGGCCACCAGTACTACGTGGACGCCGAGCACCGGTTGCAGCGGTTGAACCTGGACCCCAACCGTGAGGACGAGCAGGAGCCGCCGACGCCGGCCCCCGGGCCGCTGTCCGGGAACCCGGCCTTCAAGGTGGGCTCCGCCGCCGTGTCCTACGACGAGAAGCGTGCCGCGGTCGTCTCCGAGGACGGGCACGGGCTGTACGTGGTCAACCTGACCACCGCCGGAGCGATGCCGCCGCCGCTGCTGACCGGCAAGGGGGCCAAGCCCAACGGGCTCGCCACCCCGACCTGGGACGCGGCGGGCGATCTGTGGGTCGCGGACCCCGACCCGCAGGACGCGACGCTGTGGCGGCTGCCCGGCGGCACCGGGACCCCCGAACGGGTGGAGGTGTCCGGGCTGGCCGGCGGGCGGATCACGGGGCTGAAGGCCTCGCCCGACGGGGTGCGGATCGCGCTGCTGGTGCAGCGGGAGAGCCGCAAGTACCTGTACATCGGGCGGATCGAGCGGCCCGACGCGAAGGGCGACGTCTCCGCGGTCTCGGTGCGCGAACTGCGCCCGGCCGCTCCGCAGCTCGCGGACGTGACGGCGATGAGCTGGGCGCCGCGGGGCCGGCTGCTGGTGGTGGGCCGGGAGAGCGGCGGCGTCGTGCAGGCCCGCTACATGCTGGCCGACGGCTCGATGGTCGGGGCCGGGCTGCCCGGGGCGACCGGGCTGGTGGCGGTGGCCGCGAGCGAGGACGAGAAGAAGCCGGTGGTCGCCGAGTCGCTGGAGGACGGCATCGTGTGGCTGCCGCCGGGGGCGCAGTGGCGCACGGTGGTGGCCGGCGGGCAGGCTCCGGTCTATCCGGGCTGAGGGCGGGCCGGGGTCTGGCTGACGGCTTGCTGACGGCGGGCTGACGGCGGGCTGACCGGTCCGGTCCGGGCCGGGACCCGTGTGGCCTGCCCTTTCCGTGGTTGTCCACAGGGGTGGTGGAGGGCTGTCCGCGCCCGGCAGGGTGGAGGCCATGCGGGAGTGGTGGCGGGTGCTGGCCGGAGAGCTCGCCGGGCTGGTGCTGCCGGTCGCGTGCGCCGGCTGCGGGGCCGGCCGCGCGGTGCTGTGCGGGACCTGCGGGTCGGAGCTCAGTGGGGCCGGGGCGGGCCCGGTACGGCCGTCTCCGCGCCCCGCCGGGCTGCCCGCGGTGTATGCGGCCGCCGTGTACCGGGAGGCCGTACGGGCCGTCGTACTGGCCCACAAGGAGCGCGGAGACGGCCGTACCGGGCCCGCCCCGGCCCCACAGAGCCCCCACCCGCAGGTCCC